>JAGGTO010000080.1 GCA_021163705.1 Thermoplasmata archaeon
ATATATGTGGATGATTCGCCTGGCACAGTTGTTGAGGATAATCAGTTGAGCGATGATTCAGTGAGAATCTCAAGTTCTGACAGCTCGAAAATTGAGGGAAACACGGTGAGCAAGGGAGGAATCTTGGTATCCAGTTCGAATCATATATATGTGGCCAATAATACGATAAGTGAGTTCAATCACAATGCCATTGAACTCTCCAGTGTTGGCTATTCCACCGTGTACGGCAATGCAGTATCGGGTGCACAGAGGGGAATATACCTCGATCATTGTATATCATCAAATGTTATAGAGAACAACGATATATCGGGCAGCGATAAGGGCATTCGTCTGTACTCAAGCAGGAATGCTGTAATAAGGAACAATACACTGGGCCCGAATAATTACAGTGTGTATCTATCCTGGAGCAACTATGTGACCGTGGAGAATAATACAATAGATGGCGGTACATATGGGATATACCTGGTTTCGTCCTCATCCAACACCATCAGGGGCAACTCGGTGAAGAATAACTATGAGGGTATGTGGATTGAAGATTCGGACAGCAATACAATCGCGCATAATTCATGTCTTGGAGATGGAAGCGCGTTCACGAGAGATGGCATATATGTGAAGAGCTCAGAGCATGTGGATATAGAGGATAACCACTGCTCCTGGCTCTCCTACGGGATTGATTTGTACGGTGCCGGGAATGCAACGGTGGCGAACAATACCGTGGACCACAATGGCATAGGAATTGGCCTATCTTCCAATGCGAACTATGCGGAGATTAGAGGAAACGAGCTCTCGGAGAACAGAGAGGGTATAAACATGCAGCAGAGCTCTCATGCGAA
Organism: Thermoplasmata archaeon; assembly: GCA_021163705.1. GTDB lineage: Archaea > Thermoplasmatota > Thermoplasmata > Thermoplasmatales > Aciduliprofundaceae > S014-41. The sequence continues at coordinate 834 of JAGGTO010000080.1, forward strand.
TATCAATAATAACACATTCAGGACAAACAGGGATTATGGTATCTACATGAGTGGTGAATCATCGGATATCCTGGATAACACATTCGAGGGTCATACGAAGGCGATGTATATATACCACACCAGCGGAATCACTGTGATGAGAAACAATGTGATGAACAACACCCTTGGAGTGCTGGTTGAGTCATCGTTCTGGGTATTTGTGAAATTCAATACATTCATGAACCATAGCTTTTTTGGAGTGAACATATCCTCCTCAAGCATTGTGGTTGTGGAAAATAATAATGTGAGCTACAGCGGAGAGGGGATAGTGGAGTACAAATCTTCCAATGTGCGAATGGGAGAAAACACTGTGTTCAACAACACTGTGGGAATACATGTGCTGAGTTCCTCCTGGTCTGGCATATACGATTCTGAATTTTACAGTAATGAAGAGGAGGCTATTGAGATAGAATACTCCAGCAACATAACGATTGGAAATGTGAACTCCTCGAACAATGCGGGAGTCGGTGTGAGTATCAGAGAATCTGAGAATATCACGGTAAGCAAATGCGTATGCACGCATAACGGGAAGAATGGAGTTTACATATACAACACCACAGATATGTTCATTGAAAAATCAAATGTATCTGATAACCACTATGAGGGCATATACGCAGCCACTCCTGAAGAGGGAGACCTTGAAAATGAGAGCATACGAATTAAGATAGTTGATACAGTGATTAAAAATAACAATTATCATGGAATAAGCATAGAGTTCTATACATTAAACAATACAATCAAAATGGATAACCTCACCGTTGAGGATAATGGGGAATATGGTGTGAGAGTATACCTAAAGATTGAAGATGTATATGCCTATGGATATATCTATTTGAATAACAGTAGAATCTCCAACAACTCTGGAAATACGATAGAGATAGATTACGAAAGCAGGTATTATATTTCTCTGTGGAACAACACAATTTCCCATAACCGTGGTGCCGGGTTTATCGTGGATGGTGGATATACCTACACACCTACTCGTATCTCCATATGCAACAATACAGTGGTGCATAATGGGGGATATGGCATTGGAGCGTATGGGTCTTCTCTGGCGATAAAGAATAACACCGTGGCATATAATGGAAAGGACGGAATATACGGAGAGGTAGGAAGCTGGAGTCACATTATTAACAACACAGTTGAATACAACGGCGTGGGCATAGAAGTCACAGCAGGTTTAAATAGTGATATCGTAATTGCGAACAATACGATAACACACAATACCAACGATGGACTATACATGGAATGGGTTCGCCATAATATAGTTATAGACGGAAACATAATAACTTATAACGGCGGGGATGGTATCAAGATGGTAGAGATAGAGTATTCAGAAGCACAGATATCTTATAACAGGATATCCCACAACGGTGGCTATGGAATATATTTTGAAGGCCAGGGTTGGCATACTGTTTGGAGCCCTACTCAGGAGTTAAAAATAGAGCACAACATTGTATCTCACCACGGCAGGGACGGGATATACCTGATAAGCCCCGAGAGTACCCTTGAGAATGTCACAGTGGCCTTCAACACCATATCCTACAATAATGGTAACGGCACCACGGTGATAAACTTTGAAGAGCTTGAAGTGCGCTGGAATCTGTTTCTCAACAACACGGGATACGGGCTGGCCCTAAAAAGCGACTCTTCTCCCTCCCATTTGGAAATATACGAGAATTCTTTCTACTATAACCACGGAAGCAACGAAACATACAATAGCTCACATGTGCAGGCCTATGATGCCAGTGGTTGGGAGGAGCATAGCTGGGATAAGGATGGCAGGGGCAACTACTGGCACGACTGGACAGAGCCGGATAGAGATGGAGATGGCATAGTGGATAACCCCTATCTCATTGATGGTCGCACACAATCTAAGGACAATTACCCCCTGGCAGAATCTGATGTGCCCATTCCAGAGATATCAACCATGCTGCTGGTAGTGATTATTGCTGGAGTAATAGTGATGCTGAGAAGAAAAAGATAAAAATTTTTATTATTTTTTAACTTTTTTTGCAAGCTCTAAAAGCTCTGGATGCACATACTCTCCGTTCTCTATTATCTTCTCTCCATCGCCCGTTAATGTAGGGTTAAGGCATATACCGTCTGTGTGGCTCTTGGCCGCTCCAAACTTGCCCTTAAAACTCTCAGCCTGATTTCCAAGGCCCCACTCCACAGCACCCCAGATTCGCTCATCCTCCAGTATGTTTCCCGTGAGCTTAGCACCGGGATTGCAGCCATAGGATATGTGCGCTATGTTGAACATATTTGGATCTTTGAAGCTCTTGAGCCATTTTTCAAATATTTTTGCTTCTTCACCCCCGTCGATCTTTATCACTCTTCCCTCTTCTACCTCCATTATTATGGGCTCTTTGAGCAGTCCCAGCTCTGCCGGGGGCCAGACAGAGCCGTCAAATACAAGTGTGCCGTTTATGCTCTCTTCAATGGGTGCCCAGTCCACCTGCCCGAATAGCATGTAATCTCCAGGACCGTTCACATCTCCCTCCATGAATATTGGTCTATTCGGATCGTTCTCAAACCACAAATCAGTGCCTGCAGGAGTTGTTAAATGCATTCTTCTGGCTTTTCTTGTTATCTCGCCAAGAACTCTCTGAAATTCTAATACTGCTCTAACATTTACCCTTCCAACATTCCTTACCAGCATATCCTTATCCATACCCACAAGACAAATATAGCGTACCGTATTTTTCTCCATAACCCTGTCCCAGGGCGTGGAATAGAGAAGCCAGCTCTTGTTAAACTCGATCCACACATCTGCATTCATAAGAGCTGCCTCCAGAGGCTCTAATGGTAGATAGGGATCTGCAGCCTTTCCAACATGAGGGGGCATGGGGTAGTATATGACCATAGGCTTCGCTCCGAGAGACTTGGCAGATTCCATTGTAGCAATTACAACATCTACATCGCTACCCGTATCGGCGGTTATAACCACATTCTCTCCACTTTCTACCTTCAAAACATCTTTTATGAGCTTATGGGCACCCTGCAAAATTTCTTGAGATATTTTTGCGTACATTCTCTCACCTCTCAGGAGAGATTATTTAATCTTATATTAAATTTTTTCTAAATTTTGGATATATTTGCGAATTTTTAAACTTAAATGTTTTAGATTCACCAAACTCTATTTTTATGAAGATTAGCAGGAGATGGGTAAGTTTTATATTTTAGTTTAAATTACGGTTGGATGGTGTTACAATGAAACGCAGCTCAAGACACTGGAAAAAGCGAGGAAAGATGCGATGGAAGTGGAGAAAAAAGCGAATGCGCCGCCTCATGAGACAGAGAAGAGCCAATAAGGAATGATGGGGGCATGGGGTAGTCAGGCATCCTGGTGGGCTCCAGTTAAATGATGAGAAGCGGGTCAGCTGAAAAATGATGAGTAACTGGAGCGCTGACCCGAAGGGGAGACCCGCGGACCTGGGTTCGAATCCCAGTGCCCCCACTCTTTTACCAATGTTTTTTCTCAATGAATATCAAAGCCTTGGGAAAGGAGGTGGAGATTTATTCAGGAGAGGAAACATTTGTTGGGAAATTGATTAACTTGCAGCCAGATTCTCTTAGCTATGAGAATGAAAAAGGGAAGCATATCCTTCCTGCTTCCGAATTTTCGTTAGAAAGCCAGATGAGAAGGATGTTACCTACAGTTAACGCCCTCTTCATTTCATTTCTTCTCCTCGTTCATCCATCGCCAAATTTTCTTCTCCGTATTCCACATAGCCTGGCCCACACGGTAGGAGATGTAGAAGAAAATAACTAAGCCAATATAGATATAGGAGAATGCACAAATGGTTCCTCCTTTCAGAGTCCCCTCCATATAGTATATACCCAGCAAAACAGGTAATGTAAATAGAAACGCAAAAATCAGAGCAAATTTTAGAGCTTTGCTCATAAAGTATCTTACCTCTGAATGGATATAAAGGTTTTTACGAATTGAAATTTAGAGAGTTATCTTCATGATTTGAAAGGGTACAAAAAATGCGAAGATGGCAATGAGGAATATCTCATAGATCTCCAGAATTGCAGTGGATGGCCAGGGTAGAAATGCACCTCCCAAAGCAAAGAGAAAAAGAGAAATACCGAGTTTCATGGTCTTTCTGCTGCCCATGCCCCATACAAGAATACCGAGAAATGATTGAAAGAAGAAGTATGTGGATACGAAACCATGGGGCCTAGTACCGCTATGAAATATGCCTATAAAAGCAAGAAATAAAGATGATATAACCAGGAAGGATGCTCCAATCACCTGGAGTTTATTAGTAGCAGCACAGAGTAAATAGAGTGAGAAAAGAAAAAAGAAAGGAGCGGAGAAAATCAAAGCGGAGTTGTATATCCAGGGGAAGTTTGCATTTGTAGCCCCAAGATCACTAAGGGCATTTTTAAAAATGGAGAAGGA
>JAGGTO010000067.1 GCA_021163705.1 Thermoplasmata archaeon
CTCATAGCCGTAGGCTGAAAAAGCCGATACAATCAATAATATAAGAATTGCACTCACCAATATGCCCCTCATTCATAGCACCTCTTTATACGCAATAAGGGGAGAAAGTATTTACAATTTTCCACTGAGATCTTAAGCTGTCATACCTTCTCCTTTTCTTGCAGTGGATATCAGGAGCATTACACAGATACCAATCATCGTAATCTTAAGAATACGAACTACATCACTCAATACAAATGCCAAGAAGGGAGGTACTCCTATACAATGGAATAACCCTGGCCACAGGGGATTTATGAAACTCAATATTATCAATATCAAAAGGATCGCCCAGGATGCAAGATATATGCTATCTGCTTCAAGCACTTTTCCCAGCTCCCAGAGGAAAAGTAGTATGCCTATCAACATCAGACTATCCATAGCATTTTTTCCAAGAGAGAGCTTTCTCATTACCTCGATGGGTGCTGGTTGCTCACCCACAAACCACCAGAAAAATGAGGATAAAACGATACCTCCCAAAGCGCCTAGGATGAGAAGACCAAGTCCTACAACCTGCAGAGTACTGAGTTTCATGGATAAGGGATTAAGTTAGATATACTTATTTTTGCTTTCATTTAAGAGCTTTCACAATATCCTCTATAACTTTTTTAGCTTTTTTCTCATCTTCAAATTCCACAGTTATGCGTATCTTGGGCTCTGTACCTGAAAATCGAATTAGAAACCAGCCATCCCCCAAGCTTACACGGTATCCATCGATACGCTCCACATCATAATCCTTCACAAATTCCTCTATCTTTTTCTCCATATCCTCACGATTCTCATAGTAAATGCTCTTCCTGATGATGTTATACCTAGGGAAAGATTCAACCAGAGCATCAATATCCTCCCGCATGGTTATCTCGGAGAATTTCAAGGCAGCATAAATTGCGTCTGGAGTGTATCGCCATTTTGCAAATATCTGAGTACCGCTGTTCTCCCCACCAAATTCCACACCCCAGGATTTCATCATATGTGAGACATTGGCATCACCCACTTTGCATCGCAAAACCTCGGCGAAGTTTTCAAGGAGCATGGATGAATCCACCGGAGCTACAATTTTCCTGTAGCCGAGAACCTTCGAGAAGAGGGCAAGAATATAATCCCCGCTAAGATACCTCCCCTTTGGAGTTACGGCTATGAAACGATCTGCATCCCCATCATGGGCTATGCCAAGATCTGCCTTGCATCTCACAACCATTCTCTTTAAATATTCCAAATTTTCTTCACTGGGCTCGCTCTCATGCCCAGGAAACTGACCGGAAGGGTGGCAGTTAAGGGTTACAACCTCCGCACCCAGCTCTCTCAGGAGAAATGGGGTGATCACGCTACCGGCTCCATTGGAGCAATCCACCACCGTTTTCAGATTTAGAAAGGAAAATTCCTTTAGTATTGCCTGCCTGTAATCTTCAATTATGTTTTCCTCTCTCCATTTTCCTGTCTCATACCATTCTTCCACTTCCTCTCCAATAATTTCATTCATCTGCTCATCCGTGAATGCCGAGCCATCTGAATTCCACAGCTTTATTCCATTGTACTCCGGAGGATTATGTGAGGCGGTTATCATAACACCCGCATCATGATTTCTGGCTCCAAATGCTAGCACAGGGGTGGGAACTTTGCCTCCATAATAAACATCCGCACCTCCAGCCATGATCGCTCCAGCCATAACGGAGAGGAGAGAATCGGATGTCTCACGAAAATCAGAGGCTATAACAATTGAAGAGTATTTATTTCCCAGAGATAGACCTAGGTGGTGAGCAAAATTTAAGAGATCAACGCTCCATTTCATGCGCACCCCCGATGAGCCAGAGAATTTCATGGATGAGAAAATGGAGCACCATATAAAAAAGATTTGCTGAGAAGGGGATACACTTAAATTCCCATCTTCTTTTATCCAAATATGGACCTCACTCCCCTGCAGCTCTACATCCTGCTCCATATAAAGAAGGCGGGTGTGGAGTATGCAAAGATGATTATGAAGATGACGGAAGTCGATCTGAAAAACATCCAGGAGGCAATAGATTCCCTGATGAGCATGGGTCTTCTTGAAAGGGATTCTGGATCCGCTATAAAGAGAACCAGGGCAAGATTCAAAAGAGCAAGCGAGGTTCACAAGCACCATACCTACTACCGTCTCTCCCGGAGGGGCATTCTGGAGGTGAGAAAAATCGATGAAAGGTACCTGCAGAATTATTTTGACATGCTCCTGGGAAAGGAGGGATTTAAAGCTATAAAGCTCCTTGCCAAGGAGAGAGATTTTGACGAAATATGCTCTGTGCTTCAGGATTGCGAAGAAATGAGAAAAAAGCTGGTAAAATATGGATTCATAACAGAATCCGGCAGAAAAACAAGATTTTTTATGAGATTTGCAGAATTCGCATCCCTGTGATTTACTCCACTGTGACGCTCTTTGCAAGATTTCTTGGCTTATCTATCTCCCTTCCAAGAAGGCGCGCGGTGTGATATGCAAGAAGTTGAAGGGCAACAACATTCACAAAGGGTGAGAGAATTGGATCTATGGGAGGCACCCTTATAAGAGTATCCACATATTTTTCCACATCCTCGTTGGGAGATATGGCTATGA
>JAGGTO010000105.1 GCA_021163705.1 Thermoplasmata archaeon
ATACAAAAATATAAATAGGAAATCCTTAATCACGACTAAAGGTGAGTTAGATGGTGAGAAAGCCCGGAAGGATGTACCGCAATATAGATGGCCCCGCCTATACGAGAAGAGAGTATATGGGTGGTGTTCCAAATCCCAAGATAGTCCATTTCGAAATGGGCAATGTTGACGCTAAAAATAATTTTCCTGTAGAATTGAGCCTAATTGCAGAGGAGGCTTGTCAGATAAGGCATACTGCCCTGGAGGCTGCCCGTATAATAGCCAATAAGTATCTGGGAAAGATAGGTGGTGCTAATTATTATCTCTGGATCAAGGTTTACCCTCATCATGTTCTAAGAGAGCATAAGATGGCCACTGGAGCTGGAGCTGATAGAATATCTTCGGGAATGTCCAAGGCATTTGGAAAACCTGTGGGAACAGCAGCGAGGGTAAGAGAAAATCAGGTTATAATGGTTGCAAGAGTAAATCCACAGCATGTGGAGAGGGCAAAAAGGGCATTGAAGGAAGCATCCTACAAGCTTCCAACTCCCTGCAGAATAGATATAACAAGGGGGGCAGAACTTATCAAATAGCTTTTTTTAAAGGAATTTTGTTCATCATTTCCTTTTCAAACATTGCCCTCTCCTTATCCCCCAGAACATCTAAATTTATAGGCAGCAAAAATATTCCCTTTCTCTCGCTCACAAGGTCTCTAATTCTCTGGAAGAGGTTCAAAGCTTTTTTAAAATCTGTGTTTGTTATTATGGTTTCGGCCCCATCTATTAATATTGCTCCTCTCTCATTTTCCTTCATAAACTCCGCAATCACCGAATATATCTTTGTGAGATTTCCAGGAGATATGGTATTTTCATGGGCTATGGTGCTTAGCCAGTAAATTTGGAGATTTTCGAAACCTCTGAACTCAAGAGTTTCGGGATTCAATCTCGTGATACAGAGTGCAGGTATCCCTCTATTCAGAATTTGCAAAAACACCTTATAGGCCATCTTTCCACTCTTATCATTGATGTAATATGTATTTCCCGCTTTAAGCTCAAAGTCCCCCTTCCTCCTCTTTGGAGAATAAAGCTTTACTATTTTTTCTACCGTGCTACGAAGCTCCTTATCATCTTTTTTTAGAGCTTTTTTTAGCTCTCTGATAACAAGATACAGCCTCTCCTGGGAATCCATGGATATCAATGGGCTACAAAGTATAAATAAATAACGATTTACAAAAATTCAACATTTCTGGAAATAAGTTATTATACTTCTTTGAGATATCGCTAATTAGGTGAGAAATATGAGTGCCGTAGAGGATGCAGCTAAGATTAGGGAGATTGTTAAGAAGCACATAGAATGGTTTAGAGATTCATTGCCCATGATTGCTTCGGAGAATCTTATAAGTCCCATGGCCATGGAACTTCTCATTACAGATTTGCATAACAGATACGCTGAGGGATTACCTGGAAAGAGATACTATCAGGGAAACATCTATGTGGATCAGCTCGAAGAATTAACAACAGAGCTTGCCAAAAAATTGTTCAGGGTGGATTATGCTGATGTCCGTCCAATAAGTGGAACTAACGCGAATCAGGCAGTTCTTTTTGCTCTTACCAAGCCAGGGGATATTATAACAGGCCCCCCACTTCAGGGAGGTGCCCATATAAGCAGTGCAAAATTCGGCTCAGTTGGTATGCGGGGAGTGCATAAGATTGAATATCCATTTGATGTGGAAGAAATGAACATAGATATCGATTTGAGTGCAAAATTGATCAAGATTGTCAAGCCTAAAGTGGCCCTTTTTGGCATGAGCGTATTTCTCTTTCCAGCACCCCTCAAGGAGTTGCAGGATGCATTTCAGGAGGCTGGCACCACCGTATGGTATGATGGAGCGCATGTTCTGGGCTTGATAGCGGGTGGACAGTTCCAGGATCCTCTAAGAGAAGGAGCTCATGTGATGACAGGAAGCACACACAAAACATTGCCCGGACCTCAAAGGGGTATAATATTAGCAAATCCCCCTGGTGATGAAGAAAAGAGAACTAAGTTCTGGAACAAGATACAGCGTGGTGTATTCCCCGGAGTTCTCAGCAATCATCATCTCCACCACATGGCAGCTCTGGCAATAACTCTTGCGGAGCATATCGAATTTGGAAAGCAATATGCGGAGCAAATTGTACGAAATGCCCAAACTCTAGCACAGGAACTATATGAGTATGGCTTTAAGGTGCTTGGAGAGAAGAATGGATTCACAAAGAGCCATACTGTTCTTGTGGATGTGGTTGCTCAGGGTGGCGGAAGAAAAGTTGCCGAGGATCTGGAGAAGGCTAATATCATCTGTAACTACAATTTGCTACCGTATGATGATCCAAAGAAGCCGAGAAATCCCAGTGGAATTCGTCTGGGAGTGCAGGAATTAACACGCTTGGGAATGAAGGAAAGTGAGATGAAGTATGTGGCAGAGCTGATAAAGCGTGTGGCCATGGATAATGACATTGAGGGCGTTAAAAGGGATGTAAAAGAATTCAAGAAGGAATTTAACAAAGTGCACTACTGCTTCAATGAGGGAGTTGAAGCATACAGATTTGTGGAGCTTTTGCATTAATTTTATTAATTTTTTTCTTACATTTTGTTCACATATCTGAACAATATGCTTGCATTTCGTTCTTTCAGTTGAACTAAACGCAAAA
>JAGGTO010000016.1 GCA_021163705.1 Thermoplasmata archaeon
ATATTTTCCATAATCTTCACACTTCTCCTCTATGCATTTAAATCCTTTATATCTTCCGTGGCATATTCCATTCTCGTCCTTAAAAATGCATTTCATTCAGCGGGCGCGGCGGGATTCGAACCCGCGACTTGCAGCTTAGGAGGCTGCCGCCATATCCTGGCTAGGCCACGCGCCCCGTTTTCCCCATGATAAATCCTTATTTAACTTTTTTCAGAACAGTTGCAGAATGCCCTAATTTTTTCACCAAGGAAAATTTTATATTCTCATTTGTATCCACCTTTAAGTGGTGATATAAAATGGGAAAACTTGCAGATGTGGAGATAGTGAGGGACGGGGACATATTCTATGCAAGGATAACTCTCCCTGATGGAAATGTTACAAAGATTGAAAGTGAGAGCTTCGAAGAAATCTTAAATCAGGTTGCAACAGAGCTTCAGGATAGATTTGGATTTCTGTAAATTTCATAATTTTATTTATGAAAATTTATTTTTAACGATTTATGATTTATTTTGTAAAGTCTTTATATTCACAAACTTTATAAACTATCGCTAAAATATATCAAGTTAATTTAATAATGCTAATAGATTAACAAAATCCTTATTTGATCTCTGGTCTTAGGAAAGATGTGGAAAAGCTAGAAATGGCAGTGAGAGAGTGTGAAGCGCTTATAAGGAGAGGATACAGAAGGGAGATCATCCTTAAAAAGATAAGAAAATATGGATATGATGGGGAAGAAATATTTGAGATTGCAAGATGCAGGATAAAGGCCCGGGAAAAATTTTCCATCCACAATCTTTATTTTGATGAATATGGACTTAGATATTCCACTCCGGAGCTCATAGGACAATATAGGGCGGAGAGAATAAGGGGATATACCATTGCGGATATAAGCTGCGGTGTTGGTATGCAGGCCATATTTTTTTCGTTTACCAATCCTTCTGTTCTTGGTGTGGATATTGATGAGCGAAGAATACGATATGCCAGATTGAATGCCAGAGCTTATAATGCAAAAAATATTGAGTTCATTGTTGGAGATTGCTTCTCCCCTGATATTATGGAAAAGGCGAAAAAATATGATATAATTTTTTCTGATCCAGCAAGGAAAGAATCGGAAAAAGAAAGAAAACTAGAGACTCTCATTCCCTCACCGCTTAAAATTCTAGAAAAATACGGAGAACGAGAGTATATTTTTGATTTACCACCTCAGATTTCCAGAGAAAAACTTCCACAGGATTGGGAAAAGGAGTATATATCCCTAAATGGGAGAATTAAGAGATTGACTGCCTACACCGGAAATTTAAGAATATGGGATAGATGTGCAGTATCTTTGCCGTCCAAGGATAGAGTGTGTGGGTATGAAGATGATGATTTTACTTTAGAAAATGAGTTAAGTAATTATGTTTATTTAGTTGATGAATCTATTTACTACGCCTCCCTCCTTGGGGTTCTGGAGAGAAGAACAGGAATAAAATACCTTCAAACCGGAAAGAGGAGAACGCTTGCAACCTCCTCCTCTCTTGTTGAAAGTGGCTTTTTGAAGCCCTATAGGGTAATATGTGAAGATAAAAACTTAGAATCCATTATTTCATGTCTAAGGAAGCATGATGCGGGAAAGGTGACCCTAATTATGGCTGTGGAGCCAGGTAAATACTGGAAAATAAGGAGAGCAATTGAAGAAAAACTTAAAGGAAAAAGAAAGATGGTCCTTTTTAAAATTAATGACATATTTGTGGCCGGAGAAAATGTAACATAACCTATGTTATGTTACATCCATTGCATGGAGCTCATGGAATACCAATTTTATGATGAAACCCATAGTCTTCTCATTGAAAAATGGCAATCTGTGGGGTCGTTAGATTTATCTTTTTTCTTTCATATACCAGATTATGGATGTTGAATCTCTATATTCACTTGTAAGCGATCTTCTGAGTTTTGAAAGATTTAAATATGAAATAGAGAAGAGAAAGGAGAAATATGGGGGATTGCTGGATGATGATGCCATAGCCTATATGATTGTGGATGAACTTGGAAGAAATCCAGGAAACAAGATGAAAATAGGGGATCTGTATGATGGAATAAATGTCACGGTAGAAGCCACAGTAGAGAAAGTGGGTGCTGTGGAAACAAGAAAAAATGGTAAGCTTAGAATAATGAGGGTGGATATAGCCGATGAGACAGGAAAATGTCAGCTTGTGCTGTGGAACGAGGAAATTGATGAAATTGGCGGTAATCTCAGAGAGGGAATGAAAATAAAAATAATCAATGGATATGTGAAAGAGAACATATATGGGTTGCAAATCTCTCTTGGAAGATGGGGAATAATTATATTTGAATGATTAAGTTAAGTTTTAATATTTATAAACTTTATTAAATAAAGGTGATTGGATGATGGAAAGAAAGGAGGCCTTGAAAAAACTGGAAGAGGCCAGAAAAAGAGGTGAGGTAGATGAGGATATATTATCTATTCTTGAGATTTTAAACTCCAGTTCCCATTTTTATACCACAAGCAGCTGTTCAGGGAGGATTGTTATTATGCAACTCCCCGAAATAGGAGACAAGAAAAATGCAGTTTTCTTGGGAAAATGGCATCATGAGGTTGGTATTGAGGACATTCTAAACTCAATTTCCAACTACTCGGAAGGTTATCTCTTTATGCTTGTACAATCATCCATAATCCACATTGTGGCAGATTCTCTGCAAAGTGCAAGAGAGATTATGCGTATAGCCTTGGAAAGCGGGTTTAAATATACAAGTATTAAGGTGATAAAAAACAATGGAATACTCGTGGAAATTCTTAGCGCGGAGAATCTTCACATTCCACTGGGAGAGAGAGGAGAACTTAAAATTGGATATGGAGAAATAGAATTTTTCACCAAAATGGCCAATCTAATGCTAAGAAGGATAAAGCAAAAACTGAAAATTTTTGAGGAAAAAATTAAGAGCTCTCCTCTCTTCTCTTCTTAACTTTCCAGTAACGGGTAACATATCCTGCAAGCATGTTTCTCAATCTTTTCGTTTGTACATCTGTAAGTTTTGTTACCCAAAGTTTGTTGTTATCAAAATCCCCATTAAACTTGTCCGGATATCTCTCCACAAGTTCTCGAGCTACAGCCTTAATGTTCGAAGGTCTAATTGATCCCATATGAGCCGCAAATAGCAACAAGAATATATAATTTTCTATCGAATCAATGGCATCTGGCAATGAAATCAGCCATTCCCCTTGCCACAAGAAACACAGCAAGATAGTTTGGAACACATTCCTCATCCACAATATGAAAATGTTCGTTGTTCATCATCATTTTTATCTTCATTTTTGGCTTAATCTTTGTTTCTTCCTTTTTAAAAATTTCAGGAATAGAGTCTATTAATGGATTAAAACTATTAAATTCATTAAGAGTTAATGGCTTAACAATAAATCCAGTTTTTCCATGCAAAGAGCCTATAAGTCTTATAAGTCTATGAATATCTGTAGTGACTGGTTCATCTGCTTCACCTCTTATTCTTACTTTCTCTTTTAGGTAAAAAAGGAATGCATTTCGAAGATCATCACTTCCAAAAATCTGGAGTTTCTGTGACTGTTTCTCCTCAATAAGATATTCAATTTTCATAGTATTTTCCGAAGTTTTCTTAAATAGATCTTTCACCACCCTCTTGCTCAACTTTTTATCTTTAAGAACATCATTAAGCTCTTCGATTACAGCATCTTCCCCGTAGGATTCGTAGAGGGATAAGAGCTCCTTAGAAATGCGAACAATTTCTCTCGAAAGTTTGCTGTACCAACCACCAAACTCTGGAGGATAGAGTATATATAGAGTTCTCTTTTTCTTTCTTTTTACTTCCTCCATAACCATTAAAAATTTAGTTATATCCTTGGATTCGGCGGTGATATACGAAACTATTTCTCTTCTCTCATTGCTCCCCAGACTTTGAACATCTTTATTTCTCACATATATGTGATAGCCTCTTCCACCAGAGAAAGTAATCTGAAGATGTCTCTCATCGAATCCGAAGTCCCCTAAAAGATATTCATAGATCAGTTTTCGTGCCTCTCTTTTCACTATCCTAAGCATCTCCTCATAGCTTTTTCCTTCGGTTTCCGGGATATGATCCGCATCCAGGTCAAAAACTAGATCAGCACCAAGCCATCCCTTTTTCTCCATATCCTTATTTCTCGGATCAATATAATAAGCTGTGGAGTAGTATGCATGCTTGGGAGCATTCTCTACCAAGAATCTTTTTAATTCCTTTCTTGAAAAAAATGAGGTATGACGGAGTACATAATTTTTATCAAAGAACATGAAGCCATACTCCCTTCGGGTAAATCTTGGAGGTAATATTATATCATTCTTTAAGTAATATTCACGAAACATCCCTTTTAAAAATTCTATGTTGCCCACATCTTTAAAATCCCCCGCTCATATTAAAACATTTCTTTCCTGATTAAAATCAAGAAAAATATTAAAATACGGGGAGATTATTTCCAAAAGATGAGGCTCATTGCATTTCTGATGCTTATTCTTCTTTCTTCCTATATAAGCTCACCTGCTCATGTGCCAAACTTCGATAATTTCACAACCCCTGTGATTGAGCCTGGAAAAGTTGGAATATTCAATTTCACCATTCAAAACAGATATGCCTATCCCATGGAAGATGTTCTCTTAAATATTGAAATTTACATGTGGGCCACGGAGAATGAACATCTCAAAATAAATAAGGTTAGAGATGCTCCCGTAATCCAAGAATCGGGAGAGTATAAATATACACTTCATCTTGGAACGATAGAAGGTGGGGAATTGAAGGTTGTGAGATTTCACATAAAAACATTTTCTCACACTCCCGATGGTGTATACTTTGTTCGTTTCTCTATCTTCTTTAACTATAATGGCTCTCTGCACAAAATGTGGTCTCCCGGTTATTTTTCAAGGGAGGTGTGGGATAATGCCACAAGGAATCATACCTTGAATCTAACATATTTATCCAAGGCTATTGGAGAGCCTGTGGATGGCATAGTTCCAGATTCCTCGTTCAGCGTAAAACGCAGTCTTATGTGGATTTTTTATGTACTATTGGGAATAACAATATTTGTAGGGATCCTCGCCTTTTACACCTACTTCAGGGAGGAAGGGAATATAAGGAAGGAAGAGGAAAATATATATCGTCTGAAGGGAAAATACAGGTACCTAGAGAAGGAACTGAGAGAAAAATTGAAAAAGATAAGAAATCAGTAGCCAATGTAGAGCCTTCGTGCCAGGAACTCAGGAAGCCCTTCCTTCAAAATTCTTTCAGCCACCTCATCTATCGGGTACTCTACCCTCTTTATCTCATATATTCCCCGTTTAATATCTGCAAGGGCATAGGATGCACGAGGATCACCATCCCGTGGCTGCCCCACACTTCCCGGATTTAGGATGGTACCTTTTTTAAATCTTTTTATGAATGGTACATGGGTATGTCCAAGAACTAGAAGATCAGGATTCTCGTATTCAAATATGGATTCTCTTACCATATCTGGATAAACATAGTAATCCTCATCCCAGGGAGAGCCATGATGCACAGAAATCTTAAAGTTTTCATATTCAAGGCTCATACTACTTTTAAAGGAGGCAAGAAAGATGAGATTTTCCCTGGTGAGAGCTTTTCGGGTCCACATGGCAGCGATTTTTGCATATATATTGAAATTTGAATAATCATCGGTAATAACTGCCCTATCATGGTTCCCGAGAATGCAGGGAATTTTTCGCTTTTTTATTTCCCATATTACCTCATTTGGATAGGGATTATAGCCCACAAGGTCTCCTGCACAGATTATCAAATCCGCATCTTCAATTTTCTCCAGAACTACTTTAAGAGCTGGAAGGTTCCCATGGATATCGGAGATTATGGCGAGCATATAACTTAAGAAGAATTTTAAAA
>JAGGTO010000003.1 GCA_021163705.1 Thermoplasmata archaeon
CTGCAAACTCCATCTGCATTGTGCCCAGAAAATTTATAATCTGTGCCACCGCAGTATCCAGATGCTTCGGTGGCTTTGCATTAATCTTCCCGGGCACACCACCAAATCCTCGAAGTAGCAAATCCTTGAGATACCAGCCTGCGCAGTAGGGTATTATCCCGAAGGGAAGGTCATGAATGTGAAAATACCCCCTGCGATGCGCTTCTGCAATTTCCTCAGTGTAGACATGATTGAGTGTGTACTCACTAATTACCTCCCCCGCAACATGGAGCATAAGCCCCGAAAACGAATATCCAGTGTTGCTGTTCTCCCTCACTCGCCAGTCCCTCTCATTTATATATCCTTCCACAACATCCTTTACGAGCATAAAATGATTCATACGCTTGCACTATAAATTAATTTTTTTGAACAACACTGCTCACAAATTTGGTAAAATAAATTTTAAAAAATTCAAATTAACTTGATAAATTTATTGGTTTGTATTTTCTGAGTAGAGCTTCTATGAAATCCGCACCTGCATATCCTGCGGCCATTACCGTGAGGAGATAATATCGATCAACATCCGCACCCAGAAGGTATATGGATGCGAGCACGCCTGCCGCTGCTCCGATTATAAAACTCAAAATCATTCTTGCGGAATCAAACCATTCTTTGCTTTTCTTTCCCGTATTTTCCTCGTATCTCTTTTTCATCCCTATGGCAAATCTTATTCCCTGGCCCATCATACCGAGAAACGCTCCCAAAACCATGTAGGATAACGCCGTTACCGCATCCATCCTATCATCTCCCCCTCTTATTGGATATAATGGCTTATAAAGTTTTCTATTCAGAACACATATATTTCGAGATAACCTTTATATACATTTAAAATCTTGATAACCCAATGAGAATCAAGATCCATCTCCGCGGCTCGGGAATCCTGCCCTTCGACTATCATTATCATCTTGGTTCCGCACTTTATCATTATATGAAGCTGGCCAATGAAGAACTTTCTACGCAGCTCCACTACTCACGAAGGATAAAAGAATACACATTCTCCGAAATCATGGTGCCCAAAAGAAAAATCCATAAGGGAAAGGGAATTGAAATCCTGGACGGTTATGCATACATCATCTTTACCTCTCCCTGCAAGGATTATGTTGAAGCGGTGGTTACCGGGCTGCTTGATGAGCCTCAACTTCGGGTGGGCAACATAAATTTTCTCATTGAGCAGGTGGAAGTTCTTCCTTCTGTAAATACCATATGGAATACTGTGCATTTCAAAACCCTCTCACCCATAGTGGTCACCAGGAGAAACGCGCAGAGAAAAAAGGAGCCTGTGAAACCCACCGATAAGGACTGGTACATAATTCTTGAGAATAATATAAAACATGGCTACGAGGAGTTTTACGGCACAAGACCGCGGGGCAGAATCTCGATAGAGCCAGTGAATAAAATAGGTCTGAAAACAAACAAGTATGAATTCCCCAAAGAAAAGGGCGGTGCAATACATGCGGTTCGAGGACACTTCATATTCCGCGGTCCTCCTGAGCTCATAAAATTTGCCTATGAAGCGGGTGTGGGCGAGCGTGGAGCTTGGGGGTTCGGCTGCCTGGAGGTTGTGAATGAACACAGGAAAGAATAAAGCAGGCAAAATCAACCTATCTCAAACCTCTGGGAGCCTCGTTTATGCTGGGAAAACATGAGCCGGGATGAGGCAATAAATCTCCTCAGGGGATGTCTTACTGTCTAAAAAATTGTGTATGAAGTTATGCAATAATTCTCCATCTTCATTATCTTCTATTTTTCTTTCGAATCCTGAGAGTTACTTAACTTTCTGTATTTACATATATCCTTTGATTTCTTGTATTTTGTGTGCCTATACTTTCCTATCCAGCAAAAATTTCCATAGGGGAACAATTTTTATATCGTCCATTTTTCCCTCTATTGATTTGGTTATCATCATTTTATTTTTGAATTTCTTTGAGATTTTAAGATTTTTCAAATCCGCCTCGCTAATATTCTCCTTATATTTTGATTCCCAGGCATTTTTACCGCGAACAAAATCAATTTCTATTCCGGATGAGCGGTAATATCGTACCTCTCCCTGACGACAAAGCTGAAGATATACTGCATTTTCAACGATAGCACCTAAATTTATTCTATCCGTTAAAATGGTAAATAATCCTGTGTCTGAAAGATAAAACTTTCTTGGCGATATTTTTCTCTCCGATAGTTTTCCTTCCCTTTCAACACCGTATACAAGATTTGCAAGAATGAAGAGATTTACGATTCTACTTACTTCATCCTTTGATATGCCCACCGCATTAGCAATTTTTCTCAGACTTGCAGGTGTTCCAACGCTTTGAGCGAGAAATGAAAGGGTATCTTTGAGTTTATCCACATATCTTATTCCGTGTACTCCTGCTATATCTCGGTAAATAACGGTATCAACAAGAGATTGTAGATAATTCAGATCTCTTGTCTTCACATATTCAGGCATGCCCCCTGTTTTTACATATTCTTCGGCTAATGATGGATAGAGATGCATATCTGCAGGAGAAATTATATTGTTGGTGAATTTTAGAAACTCCACAAAACTAAGTGGATATATTTTAATCATCCTTTGCCTTCCAGTCAAATAAGGTGATTTCATCATAATATCAAGGCTTGCGGAGCCGGAGGCATATATCTTTGAATAACCCATATCATACAGATTTTTTAACTGCAACTCATAATCTCTTTTTGTATGTACTTCGTCTAAGAACAGATATACAAAATCATTATGTCGCAAAGAATGTATTCTTCTGTATTCGTCAACGATTTTCAATATGGTGTATTCTCGGAGGGCTATATTGTCAAGAGAGACATAGAGAATTCTTCTTGGATCAACACCATCTTTGATGAATTTCTCAATCAGCTGGTAGATTATGGTGGTTTTTCCAACTCTCCTTATTCCCGCTATGATTATCACATCTCTCAAATTTCTCAATGCATACAGTTTTGAAACATATTCTTCTCTTTTAATTCCCGGTGCTTTATACTCCTCGGTCCACCACGGATTCATTCTGTATAGTAGTTCTTCCATCATACTGAGAAAGGAGAGATACTATATAAATGTGTCCTTGTTTATTATGACAATATTTGCCAAAACCGTCAAATTATAGGAAGACA
>JAGGTO010000130.1 GCA_021163705.1 Thermoplasmata archaeon
AATTTACCCCAAAATGGGAAGGAAAAATTTTATAGAAGGAATACATTATACGGTTGGTGATAAAAATGGCAGTGGGTTTTGTGTTGATAAGTACCGCGCCGGGAAAGGAGCATGAGGTCTACAACGCCCTTAAGGAGATTCCAGAAATCGTGGAGCTCCATCCTCTCTTCGGTGAGTTCGATCTAATTGCGAAAATAGAAACCAAGGACTTTAATGAGCTTGGTGAAATAGTAGTTGAAAAGATAAGAATGATCGATGGAGTTATAGATACTAAAACGCTGACGGGAATCAAGTTCTAAAGAGAGGGATTTCTATGTTCACATGGGACTGGCTACTGTTCGGCGAGGTTATACTTTCCCTCCTATCTTTAACATTCATAGTACTGGGGGCTCTCACAACCTATTTTGGAAGCGGTAAGAGCAGAGCTGCGGGAGTCTCTCTAGTTATTGTTGGGATCATAATACCCATCATTCTCTACTTTGCCTACTGGATACATCATGTGGGGCATTTCACCCATGATGTTTTCCTTCCAGGCCTTCTCTACATAGGGGGAGGAATTATAGGTGTTGTCATAGGTTTCCTGGTTTTTCTGGGAATAATAATGAAGACCTAAGATTTTTATATCCCCTTTCTATCTCTTTTTATGGGCGTTTGCGTGCTTTTAGGGAGCAAAAGCGATCTGGAAAAAGCAGAGAAAGCATTTCAGATATTCAGGGATTTCAATGTTGAGTATGAGGTGCATATAGCCTCGGCTCATAGAACCCCTGAACGGGTAAAAGAAATAGTGGAGAAAACTGAGCATGAAGTTTTCCTTGTTTTTGCAGGTTTATCTGCAGCTTTGTCGGGTGCCGTAGCAGCTCTGACAACAAGGCCCGTGATAGGAGTCCCCCTATCTGGGAAGGTTCCTCTGGACTCTTTGTTAAGCATGGTTCAGATGCCCAAGGGAGTGCCTGTTGGGGTTGTGGGTGTGGATAACGCCGTGAATGGGGCGCTACTTTGCATAGAGATTCTTGCGCTTAGAAATGAGGAGCTCAAAAACAAATTAAAGAGGTATAGGGAGACGCAAAAAGAGAAGGTATTGAGAGATGATGAGGAGGTGCAGAAACATGTTTAAGCCGGATAAGTTTGTCAGTGAAAAAATTGAGGAGCTGAGAGAGAAAATTAAGGGCCGGGCAATAATTGCCTGCTCGGGAGGTGTGGATAGCACCACCGCTGCGGTGCTTGTTCATAGGGCAATAGGCGACAATCTCTTAGCCGTATTTGTTGACACAGGATTTATGAGGAAAAACGAGAAGGAGAGGATCTCCCAATTATTTTCAAAAATGGAACTTAACTATAGGATAGTGGATGCCTCTGAAGAATTTATAGATGTTTTGAAAGGTGTAGAAGATCCAGAAAGAAAGAGGAAGATAATAGGGGCCAAGTTCATAGAGGTATTTGAAAGAGAAGCTCAAAATTTTGGGGCGAGATATCTTGTTCAGGGCACCATTGCTCCCGACTGGATTGAGAGTGGAGGAGGTTTGAGGGACACGATAAAATCGCATCACAATGTGGGTGGATTGCCGGAGAGAATGAATCTTGAGCTAGTAGAACCTTTGCGAGATCTTTACAAGGACGAGGTTCGCAAGGTTGCAAAGTATCTGGGTTTAGAGGTGTATGAAAGGCAACCATTTCCGGGTCCCGGACTGGCCATAAGAATAATAGGGGAGGTCACAAGGGAGAGATTGGAAATAGTAAGGGAAGCAAATGCCATAGTGGAGGAGGAAGTTGAGAATTTTTACCCATATGAGAAGAGACCCTGGCAGTACTTTGCTGTTCTCTTACCCATTCGCTCGGTTGGAGTGCATGGAGATAAAAGGGTGTATGGGTATACCATTGCAGTGAGAATGGTGGAAAGTGTGGATGGCATGACAGCTGCATATTTTAAAGCGGAGCATGAGCTTCTCGATAAAATTGCCATAAGGCTCACAAGAGAAATAAAGGGAGTGAACAGGGTGGTTTACGATATAACAAACAAGCCGCCAGCAACAATCGAGTGGGAATAGATTACTCTATACTTTGCAGAAAATCTATTGCTTCCTCGAGCCTTTCTCTCCAATCTTTCTTTCCCACCCTGAATGTAAGGTAGAGAGGTGTAAATTTCATCCCCTTTGGAGGGACCGCATTCTTCTCATATTTACAATTATGCACTATGCTGAGCTTTACCTCACCTCTAAATGTGGCAATGATATCATATCCACGATATTTGAATTTGAGGGAATCTCCTTCATCTTTTCCTCCAAAAGTTGTGGATAACTCCTTTTTTATCTTCTTCTTCACCGTCAGTTTCGCAACGAGGATATAGAATATCATGGCTCCAAGAAGAGATAAAGATAGCAGTATTCCTATGATATAGAGAATTTCGCTCATCCGAATTCGATTAGGACAAATTTTTATATTATCTTTTCCATGACTACTTTGCCCACCTGCCATGCACCCTCCGAGCTATGAGGAGGGAACCACCCGGTGGGCTAAATTTTATATTTCTCTTTCTCCTATTCTTTATGATATGCTTCCATATGATATTGATTTTCAGTCACTGCGGGAAAAAATCAGCTCTGAGGGATTTGAGCGAGTGCTTCTTCAACTTCCCGAAGGTTTGAAAATATATGCTACGGAAATTGTCGATGCTCTTAAGGGATATAATGTTTATATTTCCACAAAACCCTGCTATGGGGCCTGCGATATAGAAGTGTATCCCGATATGCTTACCCTGCATTTTGGGCACAGTGAGATACCAAATATAAAGTATCCTCCAAACATAGTATTTGTGGAAGCCTTCTCCAAGGTCTCATTTAAAAATGTGGTGGAGAAGTTTTTAAAGGATCATTCCTGTGATTCTGCAGGTTTGGTTGCATCGGTTCAGCATATTCCTCAGATTAATGAGGTTCGAGAATTGTTGGAAAGCAGAGGTATAGAGACATATGTGGGGAATGGGGATGGAAGGGTAAAGTATCCTGGTCAGATTTTGGGTTGCAACTTTTCAACGGCTAGAGAAGTTGCAAAAAAAGTCTCCTGTTTTCTTTTTCTGGGTACGGGGGATTTTCATGCCATGGGTGTGGAGATGGCTACAGGAAAAAAGACCTATGTGATTGATCCCTTCACCCAAGAATATCACGAAGTTTCAGAGAAGGTGAGCAGGTTTATGAGGCAAAGATTTGGAGCCATAGTCAAGGCTGAAGAAGCTGATAAATATGGAATTATTGTGAGTTCCAAGATAGGACAGAGGAGAATAAAACTTGCAATGGCTCTTAAAGAAATGATAGAATCCACTGGTAAAAAAGCGTATCTCCTGGTGAGCGATGTTATTATTCCTGAAGAGCTTTATTACGATGTGGATGTGTATGTGAATACTGCCTGTCCAAGGGTTACCTATGATGATTATCTGAGATTTCCCAGGCCGATAATATCTCCCGTGGAACTAGAAATAGCTTTAAAATTCAAGCTCTGGGAGAATTTCAAATTTGATGAGATTGTGGAGGTGGATTGATGAGGGTGGAGGAAGATTCAATCATTCTGAGGATCAAATTCTCACCTCTCCGGAGTTTAAAGATAAACAAAAAGGAGGGATATTTGGAATGGTCCCATGAAAGGATAAATTTTGAGAGCATCTTGGGTTATTGGAAAAACTACAGAAAAGTCAGAGGGAAAAATGTTTATTATGTGATGCTGTTAACTTCAAAGAGAATGATACCTATTACGCCCTTATTGGATGAATATGATGCGGATAAAGTTCTAAACTATCTTAAAAGAGTAGTTCCCAGGGAGGCGCGAAAATGAAGGAGAGCTTGAAAAATCTTGCAGATATATTCTACATGAAGATTCTAACTCCGAGCACGCCAATAAACATCCAGTGGGTGAATAAAATTTTCAGGGATATTGGGATAAGAGATGAGAGCATCGAAAAAATAGCAGAACTCAACGCACCTTTGAGCAGGGAGGTATGGTATTACTCGTTTATCAAGGCGGAAGAGGAAGGAAAGCTTGATGTATATCTCACGAGAATAGCTGAAGTGACTGGATTTGAGGAAAATGAAAAGATAAGAGAATATCTTCAAACCCTCAATCTCTACTATAAAGATGGTGTATTCAGGAGAAGAGTTTTCAAGATGGTCGTTCTTGTATCCGGTCGTGGTACAAATCTTCAGGCTATAATAGATGCAATCAAAGAGAGAAAAATAGATGGAAAAATTGTGGCGGTAATATCCAATAGAAAGAAGGCTTATGCTCTTGAGAGGGCAAAAAGGGAGGGTATACCCATATATTATCTTCCAGCTCGCAAAAATGAGACCAGGGAAGATTACGATAGGAGATTGAACGAGATAATAGAGCCCCTTAATCCCGATTTAATTGTGCTTGCTGGTTTTCTCAGAATTCTATCACCCTGGTTTGTTAATAAATACAGGAACAAGATTATAAATATACATCCGGCTTTACTTCCTAGCTTTGCAGGATTATACGGTGAGCATGTGCATAAGGCTGTGCTTGAATACGGCTGCAAAGTTTCAGGATGCACAGTGCACTTTGTGGATGATAAGGTTGACCATGGCCCCATAATAATTCAAAAATGCGTGGAGGTTAAGGATGATGATACTGTGGAATCCCTGGCTGCAAGAGTTCTTGAGAGGGAGCATGAGAGCCTTGTTGAGGCCATACAGCTGCTCTCTCAAGGGAAAATAAAAATAGAGGGGAGAAAGGTCATTAGATTATAGGGTTTTGAATTTCTTAATATTCTCCACAACATCTCCACGGAATATTGCACTGGCTGCCACGAGGATATTGGCTCCAGCCTCTATAATTTTTTTAGCATTATGATGCTTTACTCCGCCATCCACTTCAATCTGCACATTTAAACCTTCTTTTTCTATGTACTCCCTTGCCTCCCTTATTTTATCCAGGGTGGATTCTATAAAGCTCTGTCCAGCAAATCCTGGATGCACCCCCATAATAAGGAGATATTCCACATCCTCAAGAAACTCTTTAACATTCTCAAATGGGGTTTCAGGATTTATGACTATTCCAACTTCCACGCCATAATTTTTTATCTTTCTGAGAAGATTCTTTATTGGGATACCTATCTCCCTGTGTACTAGAATTATATCGCTACCAGCTTCCACAAAATTTTTTGCATACTTATCTGGACGCTCGATCATGAGATGTGCTTCAAATGGGATTTTTGTGCATTTTCTTATGCTTTTGATAACGACGGGCCCAAAGGTTATGTTGGGAACGAAATGGCCATCCATGACATCGAGATGTATAACATCTGCCCCACCTTTTTCACATCTTCTCAACTCATCACATAGTCTTGAGAAATCGGCCGAAAGTATTGAGGGAGAAATTTTTACCATAT
>JAGGTO010000125.1 GCA_021163705.1 Thermoplasmata archaeon
GGAAGGCTCAAATTCCAGTATTCCATAAGGTTGTAAATTTTCTCTATCTCCTCGCTTAGGGCACCATATTCCTTAACCTCTGAGAGTATCCTGAATATCTCTTTTCTCGGTAATTGGGCAGAGGCAAGCACGGACATTCTTATTATGAAAAGATGAAGATATCTCTCTATATCTCTCTTCCTTCTTTCACCTCGAATAAGGGGAAAAAGAAGGGCGGTAAACACTCCAAAACCGGGAATAAGATAGAGCACTATATTGAAGGGAAACTGGGAGAAGAAAGGGAACTTGAGAGAAAGGTAAAATGCTATGATAACTGTGGAGAGGATCATGGGCAGCGCATACATCCCAATATACTTTCTCCAGGGAATATTGAAGGACGCATAGAGCCTGAATATCTTTTCTCTTATCCCTGGCATGGCCATCACACCGTGAAGGGTAGTTTTTCCAATCCATATTTCTGGAAATCCACAATTATTTTCACCACATCCCTGTAGCGAAATATGTTATGCTCTATCATTTTGCGAATTATTTTTGCTCTCAAAAACAGATCATCATAAATTTTCCTGGGATCCGCATAGCCAAGAAGGGGTGCTATTTTTTCCTCAAGAATGTATGAATTATTCAACCCCCTGAAGATATGAACATCCCTCAGAGGATCCCACACGAAAACTGCCTTGGTCATCACACCTCCGAGCTCTGCTGAATATCCCAGAATTTCCTCCACAGATAACACCCTTCGCAGAGCTCGTCCTCTCAAATATACAGCTTGCTGGAACACGCCAATGTTCAGATTATCCATGAAAGTTACAGGCACATTTATGGGAGGAGAACTCAATCTCTGTATCATCCTCTTTATGGATGCCGCGTGGAATGTTGCCATAACAGGATGCCCCGTCTGCATCGCTTGAAACGCAATATTTCCCTCTGCTCCTCTTATTTCTCCCACTATTATGTAGTTAGGTCTGCTTCTAAGGGCAGCCTTTAATAAATCGAACATTTCCACACGGGATTCCTCTGGTCCTGCCTCTCTCGTCAATAATCTCTGCCAAATTTCGTGGGGAACATGCACCTCGGGGGTATCCTCCGCTGTGTATACTTTATAATTGTATCTTATGAATGGGATTATTGCATTGAGCGTTGTGGTTTTACCACTGGCAGTCTCTCCTGAGATGAATATGCTCTTCCCATATTCAATGGCGAGCCAGAGATAAGCCGCTATTTCAGGTGAGAATGTACCCCATTTCACGAGTTGCGTAACGCTTAAAGGTTCGGCTGCGAATTTTCTTATGGTGAAAGATGCACCTTTAATGCTTACATCGTCCGCGTAAATTATGTTAATTCTCGAACCGTCAGGAAGAGCACCATCCACTATTGGTCTTCCAGTACTCACCGGCCTGCCCATCCTCTCACTCATTCCCCGCAAATAGGAGTCAAGTTCATCATAACTTGTAAATTGAACATTTGTCTCCATGGTCTCAAATACCTTATGTATGAGATGCACAGGCTCTATTCCTATTGCATGAATATCTTCAATGTAAGGATCTCTGAGAAGAGGCTCAAGAGGTCCGCTTTCAATTATATCCCTCTTGAGGTAGTACTCAATCTTATCATACTCCTCCTGAGTTACAGGCACCTTTATCTTCCTGAACATGCTCAGGAATCCCTTCTTCTCCTCAAATGGTACAAATTCTTCTGTTAGAATTACAGAATCTTTAAGCAGCCTTTCAATCTGCTTCTCAAACTCCTCTTTCGTTTTGTGAGGCGGTTCATATCCAGCCTTTATGAATATGAGCTCTTTTATCTTCTCATATTTGATTCTCTCTTCATCATTCAACTCTGGCTGTATCACCCTATATTTTCTATCCCCTCTTCTCCCATAAATGTGTATAAAAATTGGGTCTCCAACAGGATATATGAGATTAACCCATTCGAGATCCTTCATATCCCTCGATAGCTGCTCGTAAAATTCTGGTCTCTCATTTAGTTCTCTCTCTATCCTTCTAACATACTCGCCCAGATGAGGATTTCTTTGCATTGCCAGCTCAAACTTTCCTGGCATGGTAACCACCTCACGATACAGCCATTATCTCAAGTATTATTCCCGTTCCCGCCTCTACCCTGAAAACTATGGTATTATCTATCCTCCCCTGGGCGTTTGCATATCTTCTTATAAATGCAACTCTATTAACTATACCTCCTATTTTATTTATGCTTGTTTCTATATAAACCTGCGATGCCTCTCTAAATGGGGATAATATATCCTCTCTCATCGCCCCCTTCTCCACAGTAAGTATTATTGTGCGGTCAAGAGCAAGAAGTCTCTTGAAGAAAGATAAAAGCTGAACGGAACGGGATTCAACATGCAGACTTGCCTTCACCAAAGCGGAGAGGGTATCGATTATGATTATATCCGTCTTGAAAAGGGATGGAGATGCCATAAGTCGCCCCATAAAATCCCTTCTATCCCTGGGATTCCCTATTATTGGATACACAGGGATAAAAATAAGTCTATTTCTTAGCATGAAATTTGCTATTGGATAATTGAGAGAGTACATCTGCTTTATGAAATCCCTCACAGTTAGCTCTGTAGAAATTATTGTAACTGTATGTCCATTCATCAGAAATCCGTAGGCAAATCTTTGTGTTAGCGCACTCTTTCCACTACCATTCTCTCCCTCAATAAGTACCATGGTACCCTCAGGAAAGCCCCCCGCAAACCTCGAATGAAGTTCATCCCTTTCAATCTTTATCCTGTACATTCTCACACCTCAAAGTGGAAGGTTGTTGAAAGACCATCATCAAGGATTATCTTGGCTACATGCTCTCCCGTAGCAAGATTAATATTTATCGTTAATGTTATTGTTTCTCCAGGCATCCATGTTTCCGAAGAAACTGTGAAATCATCCACACTGCTTCCGTCTATTAGCACAGTGATATGCTGTGTACTCAAAGGCACCTTTCCCGTGTTTTTCAGATAGAGTACAACAGGATTATTCGATACCAGCTCAGGATCATTTATAACCTCAAAATCTGCAGAGAGCTGCTTGGAAATCATATCACCCCTGTCTTCAATGCCATCTGAGATATCGAGTATGGCTGTGGCTGCCACACCCACAAAACTTGCAGCGATGACCACGGAGGCGATGAAGAATATTATGTGCGTGGCACTCGTGCTCATTCCCATATTATCACCTCACAGATAGCCATATACACTGTTTCCATACTCATCCACTATTTTCACCCGCAATCCAATGTTCATGGCCTTCACGCCATCCCCTGATAGATATATTTTGCCGTAGATATCAATGTTTGTGGCTTCGATCTTCAGGGATATTGATTTCCAGTAGGTGCCATGACGATAGAGAAGTATTTCATTTCCATTATTGAGAATAAAGAGGGTATCGGGTAAATTCAGATCGGTGGATATTTTCAGGGGATTGGATATTCTCGCATCCGAAATACTGGAAATATAGTTTCCCTGATAATCGTATTTATCAATATTGCTGCCATCCAGCACATACACATACTTCCCAACACAAACATCCTTGCCCTGGGTGAGAACATAGCTTTTTATCAGATTTCCCTGATAATCCAAGAGATAAAATGTTGTATTCGAAACTCCATAAAGCGTGCCATTATACGCATCTATAGCGGTAATATTTAAATCATCTGCAATGCTTCTAACATAGTTTCCATCCTTATCATATTCAAATATCTGAGAGGCATTGGCAATGAACACAAAGGTATCAACGCATACATCCTTTGGCTCATTTACTTCTATGCTCCATATTTTCACACCCTCATAGGAATATGCATAGAGATGCGAAGTGGTAAGAACATAAATCTTGTCAAACTCGGCTGTGGCTATTACATCTTCTCCTGGAGATAGAGTGAACTGTATACTGTGCTCCTCTCCTACATCATAATCTGATGCAACAAAAAATCTCTTCTTAGTTTGAGGATACCAGAAATTTCCTGTGGTGGTGAAATCCACGATCGTTCCATTCAATATCATGCTTATTTTCTCCACATCTAAGCTTGTAGAGCCTCTATTCCACACCACTATCTCTATATTGGATGAATTATAAACTACCCTATCAATTTCCATTATCTCCTTCGCCCCCTTCAGCATCTCTCCCCTATCCTCAAGCGCCTCATTTATGTTGTAGTAGGAGTATAGAAGACTGTTTATCAATGCACCCATCATGAATAGCGATGCCGTGAATATTATCCCAAAGGCTGCCGTGGTGCTCATACCCATATTTTACATCACCTCCACATATCGTGATACATAGGGAGATGGGGTTGTGAGCTCTTTAAATGTGGGCACTCCGTGCTTTGGAATTATCTTTATTGTGAAGTATGTCTGAGGCTCTAGATTTAAACCACAGGCGGTGGCGTTGAAGAAGAGACGAATGACATCTCCAGTGGTTATCGTTCCCTCGCTCCATGTCTGGGGATCCATATCTCTTATGACAGCAGCTCCAAATTTACCAGCAGAACCCTGAGGATTTGCGCTTCCGTCAAAGCTCATGCTCGAATCATAAACCAGATCTGAGACATTGTTTCCATCGCTTATCTCAATTATTATGCTATCAACACTTATGGGGGGGCTCCCCGGAATTAAAGATATCTTTATATCAATCCAGTCCAAGATATCATGATAAGGGGAATTAACTCCCCAGGAGGAATTGTACCTGTAGCCACCTATGGAAATTATTTTTATTCCCATGGAGACATCCTGTATGGCGTTTTGACCTGTATTCTCAGCCTGCTGCTGAAGCTGATAGGTGACCTGAATGAGCATCACGGCTGTAACTGCCGAAACTATTATCATTGCAATGAAAATGATGAGCGAGCCAACACCGAATTCTCCCTGCTCTTTCCTAAATATCTTTTTCATATTATTCATCACCTCTGATTATCACCTCCCTGGCAAGGAGAGGAGGAGAGCCTAGGCAGGCTCTCCCCGAGAGAGGCCCGAGGTGATATATGCTATCACCTGCGGGCATTCAGGGCCTCCCTCAAAAGAAATATGGGAAGGGCTTTTAAAAATTTTTTTACTGAAATTTATAAATTGTTAAGCATATGAGAGACGCAATAATGATTTTCAATTTTGATTTTCAACCGAAAATCCCTTGTTGCTTATTTCCACCTTATATCCCTGAGCTCCTATAGCCTGGAGAGCCTTTATGACCTCATCCTGCTCATCTGTTAGCACCACTATCGAACCTCCTCCCCCCGCACCTGTTATTTTTGCTCCATAAGAGTATCTCTTAACACTCTCCACCATCTTTCTGAGCATAGGATGACTCACACCCAGAATTGTGAGAAGCTTGTGATTTCTATTCATTAGCTCTCCTATCTCCTCATAATCCTCATTCTCCAGCGGCCCTATGGCTCGAAGTGTGAGCCTTCCAATCTCCCTTACAACATCTCTGGCAAATGAGTTCCACTGGTAAAATCTTCTCACCTTTGCAACCATTTCCCCCGTGGATGCCTTTATTCCTGAAAAACCCACAACAAGTTTCAATCTTGGCACATCCACATGATGTATATTCCAGTAAATTCCATTTTTTTCAATTCTCCACAGAAAATTCTCTCTTTTTTGGCGATCAATAAGCACTCCCTTTCCGTGAGTTACCGTGCTGGTATCTATAGGACTTGCTCTTCCCTGCGTCTCATATTCAACTTCAAAACCAAGCCTTGCAACCTCTTTCTCTTTAACCTTTCCCGTTGTAGAAAGCAAGGCAGCCACCATGGCTACACTTATGGATGCGGAAGAGCCCATTCCCGAGGAGGAGGGAATTTCGCTTTCGGTAAAAATTTCAAGTGGTGGACCTCTCCAGCATAGTTTTATGGCGTTTAAAATATAGCCATGATATTTCCTCTCTAAGGGATAACCATTTACCCTGTATTCATTGCTCTCAAATATCCTCACCCTACTTCTCAAATTCAATGCAACAGCTATGGCTGGCTCACCATACACCACAGCATGCTCTCCGAACAGAATAACCTTGGCAGGCGCTGAAGCTTCCACGAAGTATTATGGGGATGCTTATGATAAATCTTTTGCTCATAGCCTTAAATCAAGCTCATGGATATCTCTAAGGGCGTATCTGAGCAGTTTGACCGTATTTTCTAAATCCCTCTTATCAAGCATCTCCACACTCGAATGCATGTATCGCAGAGGTATTGAGATTACTGCAGTGGCAACTCCCTCCCTGGCCAATTGTATAATATCCGCATCTGTTCCGCTTCTCGATGGATTTGGCTCTAGCTGATAAGGAATCTCACTGGCCAAATCTATGAAATGCTTCACAACCTTGGGATGCCCCGTTGGTCCTATGCCTATGGTAGGACCTTTACCAAGCTCTATGGACATCTCATCCTTACTTATGGAGGGCATCCTTGCATGGGTAACATCCACAGCAATTCCTATATCAGGGTAAACTCTGAATCCGGAGATGGCTGCACCTCGTAAACCTATCTCCTCCTGGACAGTTGCCACAAAATAAACAGTAGA
>JAGGTO010000025.1 GCA_021163705.1 Thermoplasmata archaeon
GATAATAAAATAGGAAAAAGGGCACATTTAATTCTCTTTAAAAGATACATGACCCCCTACGAAATAGTTGTCAAGGGACATATGGGGGAGATTAAAAAGATAATACTCTAATACGATCCTCCTTCATATTCAATACTGCAACCTTTCCTGGCTCAGGATTAAAGTTCATCATCTTTTGATATTTAGTTTGAGCCTGCCAGCAGGAGGCATTTATTATATGTACATTTTTGTAATTCTCATAGGTGAAGGCATGAACATGCCCAGTGATGAACACATCAGGAGCCACATCTATTGTGAGAAAATCCCGTGAAAGGGGTGCTATGGATACCTTCCCCCCATAAACAGGTGATAGATGCCTCATCTCCAGCATATGCTTCATTATCTCCCCTATTCTTTCATAGCTCATTCTAGGAATGAGCTCAACAAGGTCATTGAGAGACGCACCATGATACATCAAAAATTTATATCCATGAAGTATGAAAACTGCCGGATTTGGAAGAAACTCAATGTTCCCCTTGAACATTTTTCTAATATCCTGAGGTAAAGAGGGTTGTGGTTCTGTATTTCTCACTATATCGTGATTTCCAGGAATCATTATTATCTTTATATCCTCAGGCACCTCCTCAAGATATGCGGCAAGTTTTTCATACTGCTCGTAGATATCCAATATTTCAAGCTCCTCCTCCTGATTAGGATATATCCCGATTCCATCCACGAGATCCCCCGCTATTAGAAGATATCTCACACCCTTCGCCTCTTTTCTTAGCCATCTTAAAAACTTCTTCCATCGCTCCTCTAAAAACATTTTACTACCCACATGTATATCTGAAATTATCACAGCAGATATGTCTTCTTTTATCCTTCTATTTCTCTTGCTTAGGGGTATTCCTGGCCTGATAATCTCCCTCACATAAACCCTATTGGTATTCTCATTGTATGTTCCAATCACACCTATAACTTCATCATTCAGCAGGAATTCCTGCTGCGGAGAGTAACAATCAACCCTTCCTGTGGGATCTTCTAGGGTAAATAGAAGCGAGCCCCTGGATGTGAATTTAACATTATCCACCATACCTATGAGCTTTACCTCACCCCTTTGCATCCTGGAAATATCTACATAGCCCCGGAGCTCATGACGATTCCTTAGTATTCTGGCCAATCTGTGATAGCGATCCACAAAAAGATTTCTGAAATCATCGGCCTTGCCCCCTCTGATTGTGAGCCCCTCTTCCTCAACCAGAACTTTGAAATCCCAGATATGCACCTCTTTAACCCAAGAAAATTCAACTTCCTCTTCATCACCCAATGCGGAGAGAGATACTATACCAATATTTTTATATTTTTCAATAAATTTAGGGAGATAACTCTTACCTCCCTTCTCTATAATGTAATCAACCACAGCAGGTTCAACCAAAATATCATGGGCCATAAGTTCCCTTATAATTTCCTGTTTCAAATCCATCGTTTACCCCAATTCCACCCTCTCACATAAACTTTTCTTCAAAGTTTTATTGGTATCAAATCCAAAATCTTTATGTGATGTTAAAATGTTACTTTTTCCCATGCATTCTGAGAATATTATAAAGATAACTGAGGATTTCAATCCTCAGAGGGTCATTGAGGAGATTGCCTACATAGGTAAATTTCACAGAATCCAGGGCTCTGAAGGCTTGGTTAAGGCCGCAGAGCACCTATATGAGGAGGTTAAAAATCTTGGTCTGGAGACGAGATTCATTGTAGAATACTACGATGGAGAGAGAGTATTTGCAAATATGAAAACACCCATTGCCTGGGAGCCCATATACGGTGAGGTACAAATTCAGGAGAGAAAAATAACCACAGAAAAATCAATGCTTGTTATAATGGCCCACAGTCCACCTGGTGAGGCCGAGGGTGAGATTAAATTTGTGGAGCGTGAGGAGGATTGGGGAGATGTTAAAGGCAAAATAGTGATGGTAGATGAGGACTGGAGAGATAATTATAGAAAGGCATGCGAGCATGGTGCAATAGGTTACATCATTTACCGAAAAGGGCTTCAAAACGCAATACCCTATGTTGGTCTATTTCTCAGTAAAGAGGATCTGAGATGGGCCAAGATACCTGCAGTTGCGATTGATGAGAACTGGGCAGTGGAAATTAAAAATAGAATAAAAAGGGGGAAGAAAGTAAAAGGTAAAATCCTGGTGAAAAGCAAAATTAAGGATAAAGAAATATTACCCATCATCTATGCCACAATAGGAAAGCCGCCCTATATTCTATTTTCAGCACATCTTTGCCATCCAGAGCCAGGGGCCAACGATAATGCAAGCGGTTCAGCAATGCTACTTGAACTTGCCAGGATACTGAAAAGGATATATGATGAGAGCTTTAGATTCGGTTTTGCCTTCCTCTGGATACCGGAGCATATTGGAAGTGGTGCGTTCATTGAAAACCATGCTAAGGTGAATGACTTCTATGGAGCAATCAATCTGGATATGGTTGCGGGAGATAGAATCATGCTGATAAGGGCACCTCTTTCAAGGTTTTCTGTTCTTTCAGGAGTCGTGGAATACTTTTTGGAAATATTTAATTCCGCTCCTCCATCCATGGGAAGAGTGCCTGAAGTCATTTCATCGGTAAATCCATATCATCTTGGTAGCGATCATGACATATTCAACTTTTTTGGCATCCCTGCAATTACCCTGATAACCTGGCCAGATCCATATTATCATTCCAGTGAGGATTCTGTGGATAAGCTTAATAAGAGAACCGTAGAGATCATTGGAAAATGCGCCTTAGCATCTGTGCTATTTCTCTCAAAAGAAGCTCTCAGGGATTTTGCAAGGGCATATGCGATGAAATACCTTGGAGAACTTGGTATGCGTAGAAAAATCCGCATCTCAAAATCCTTAGTAAATAGGGGATTATATCGGGATGGAAAATATCTCTCAATAAACATTGGGAAAGATATGCAAGAAAATGGATGGCTCCTATGGAGTAAAAAAGGAATGATATCTCCCCAGAATTTGAAGGGTGAAAAAGAAAAATCTGAGCTTAAGGAAATCTACAAAGATAGAAGAAACATGGTGCTTCTCCATGAGCTTCTCATGCTGGGTGAAGTGCTTGACAGGAAAAGATGCTTCGAAGCTCTAAGTGAAGAATATGGAGATTATAAGAAAAATGTGCTGATGAAGGCCATAGAGATACTGCAAAATGAAGATTTTATAAAGATCATCTGAAATCTCCCACAATACTCTCTATCACTTTTTCATCGAGCTTATATTGCCTGACCTTTATTCCGCTCTCCAGGAGGATAAGTTCGGCAAGATCATCTGGATAGCCTTCCGAGTACACAATCTCCTTTATTTCCGCATTGATTATCATTTTTGCACACACCACACAGGGGTGATTGGTGACATATATGGTGGCATCCTTTATGGATACTCCATGCACCGCCGCCTGAATTATGGCGTTTTGCTCTGCATGTAGCCCCCGGCACAATTCGTGTCTCTCTCCACTTGGTATATTCAGCTCCTCTCTTATGCATCCTGTGACATCACAGTGAGCAAGACCTTTGGGAGGCCCGTTGTAACCTGTGGCAAGAACACGACGATCTTTAACTATGACAGCGCCAACCTTTCTTCGAGTACATGTGGCCCTTGTGGAGACAAGATATGCTAGACGCATAAAATATTCATCCCAGGACGGTCGCATGCATGGATATCTCCATTATGAATATTTAAATTTCCACCTGCCCACTGAGGCAGAAATGAGAAAGTTTCTTAATAATTACGAAAAGTTTAAATAGTAAAAAAGCGGTATCTAAATGTGAAGATAAAAGGTAAGGTCATATGCAATATGGATAGATACATAATAGCGAGAATGAAAGTGAATAAACTGGGGGGGAAGGTCTATTCCTCCTCTGGAAGATACATAGGCAGGATTATAAAGTTATTTGGGCCAGTGGATAATCCATATGTGAAAATAAAGGTGGAAAGAAGGTGGGGGAGGAATGTGGGCGAGATATATGTTAGAGGTGATAGGAGATGAATAAAAAGAAGAGACAGTGGATAGATGAAATAACTCGCTGTCCAGAATGCGGCTCCACTCATCTTGTTAGAGATTACGAGAGAGGAGAATTAGTATGTATGGATTGTGGACTTGTGATAGATGAGAGTTACATAGATCAAGGTCCTGAATGGAGAGCTTTTGATGCCGAGCAAAAGGAGAGCAGAACCAGGACTGGAGCACCCATGACCTTCACCATCCACGACAAGGGTCTGAGCACTGAAATTTCCTGGAAAAATAAGGATTCCTATGGGAAGAGCATACCTACAAGAAGCAGAGCACAGCTATACCGCCTGAGAAAATGGCAGAAGAGAATAAAGGTAAGCAATTCTGCCGAGAGAAATCTGAGTCAGGCTTTACAGGAACTTGAAAGAATGGCTTCAAATCTAGGGCTTCCAAAGGATGTTCGCGAAACTGCTGCCGTAATATATCGCAAAGCTGTTAGGGAGAATATGATAAGGGGTAGAAGCATTGAAGGAGTTGTGGCTGCCAGTATTTACGCTGCTTGCAGAATGATGGGAATTCCAAGAACCCTTGAGGAAATTGCATCGGTGACAAGAATAAAGAAAAGGGAGATTGGAAGAGTATACAGGATAATGAGCAGAACGCTTAAGCTCAATATATTACCCACAAAACCAGAAGATTATATAGATAGATTCTGCTCAAAGCTTAAGCTGAGCGGAGATGTGAAAAAGAAAGCATACGAGATAATAAAAATTGCCAGGGAAAAGGATGTTATTTCAGGACGCGGCCCTACGGGTGTGGCTGCTGCTGCAATATACATAGCATCCATAATGATGAATGAGAGGAGGACCCAGAGGGAAGTTGCAGAGGTTGCAGGAGTTACAGAGGTGACAATAAGAAACAGGTATAAGGAGATAGTGGAGAAGCTACATCTTCCTGTTGAGGTATAACCCCATACCTTTTTCAAATGAGATACAGAATTGGGGACGAAAGAGCTATATAACTTAGTACAATCTCAAATTATTCAAAGAGGTGCCTCTATGAAGATTAAGGAAATATCAATAGATGAAGAGATGACATCTTCTTACATGGATTATGCGATGAGTGTAATAGTTTCCCGTGCATTACCCGATGTTAGAGATGGTCTTAAGCCTGTGCATCGCCGCATTCTCTATGGAATGTATGAGCTTGGTTTGCATCATACCAAGCCATACAAAAAGAGTGCAAGGATAGTTGGAGAAGTTATGGGTAAGTATCATCCCCATGGAGATCAGGCGATATACAACACCCTGGCCAGAATGGCCCAGGATTTTTCAATGAGGTATCCTCTTGTGGATGGCCAGGGAAATTTTGGAAGTATTGATGGCGATTCTCCAGCAGCCATGCGTTACACTGAGGCAAGATTATCAAAAATTGCTGAAGAGATGTTAAAGGATATTGACATGGAAACCGTTGATTTTATGCCCAACTTCGATGGTAGCCTTGAGGAGCCCGTGGTACTTCCTGCCAGAATTCCCAATCTTCTCATAAATGGAAGTAGCGGTATAGCAGTTGGTATGGCCACAAATATGCCACCACATAATCTCGGTGAAGTTGTGGATGCCCTCGTTTATCTCATAGATAATCCCCAGGCGAGCATTAAAGATCTTATGAATTTTGTTCAAGGACCTGATTTTCCAACGGGGGGAGAGATTATAGGATATGAGGGTCTTGTGGACGCCTATACCACCGGAAAGGGCAAGATAAAGATAAGGGCAAAATACCGGGTGAAGGGGCACAGGATAATTGTGAATGAGATACCATACGAGGTGAACAAAAGCAATCTCCTGAAGAAGATTGCCTCCCTTGTGAGAGAGGAAAAGATAAGGGGGATTGCGGATCTTAAGGACGAGAGTGATCGTGAGGGAATAAGGATAGTAATAAAGGTCAAGAGGGATGCAAATCCGGAAATTGTTGTTAACCAGCTTCTTGAACATACGGAGCTTGAAGTTACCTACGGGATAATAAACCTCGTGCTTGTTGATGGTGTACCACGGACTCTGAATCTAAAGCAGCTTATGGAAGAATATCTCAGGCATAGGATGGATGTGCTGATCCGTAAGACCATTTTTCAGTTAAGAAAAGCTAAGGAGAGAAAGCACATTGTTGAAGGGCTTGTAAAGGCTTTGAATATGATTGATGATATAATAAGGCTTATAAAATCGTCCCGTACACCCAGCATTGCAGAGGAGAATCTGATAAAGCTTGGATTCTCCGAGTTACAGGCTAGAGCCATTCTCGATATGAAATTGCAAAAACTTACCTCCATGGAGATAAATGCACTTGTGGAGGAGAACAGGAAGCTTGAGGAGGAGATCAATAGATTGAATAATCTTTTGAAGAATGAGTCTCTGCGATATAAAACCATAAAGGAAGAGCTTATGGAGATTAAAAGAAAATATGGGGATAAAAGAAGGACAACAATAATTAAAGGTGCAGTTGAAAAAAGGGAAATTGAGGATTTGATTCCCAATGAAAAAGTAGTGGTAATCCTAACAAAGAAGGGATACATAAGAAGGTTGAAGATGGACGAATATCGTCCTCAGGGTCGTGGGGGAAAGGGTGTAATGATAAATTATGGTGATGGAGATTTGCCACAGGATGTGATAATTTCAGATCTTCATGATTATATTCTCTTTTTCACAAGAAATGGCAGAGTATACTGGCTTAAGACATATGAAATTCCAGAGGGCACAAGAAGGAGTAGAGGAAGGGCTATAGTAAATCTCCTACCCCGCATAGGCTCAGAGGTCATTCGAATAATTCCTGTTTCTAATTTTGAAGGCTACCTGTTTTTTGCAACCAGAAACGGTATTGTGAAAAGAACCTCACTCTCTGAATTCTCCAACCCCCGGGCCACAGGCATAAGGGCTCTGCTTCTCGATGAGGATGATGAGCTTGTGGATGTGAAGATAACTTCAGGTGATGAGGATATATTCCTGTTCACCAAGTACGGTCAGGCCATAAGATTCAGTGAGGATGATGTTCGTGTCATGGGAAGAACCGCAAGAGGTGTTCGTGGGATTAAACTAAGAGATGGTGATGAGGTCATCTCCGCATCTGCAAGCTCAGAAGGCACCTATGTATTCTCGCTCCTCAACACAGGTTACGGAAAAAGAACAAACATAAGAGAATACAGAAGAATAAAAAGGGGTGGCTATGGGGTCAGGTATATCAATACTCGAGGTGGCTATGTGGTCAGAAGTATGCTTACCACAGAAGATGATGAGGTTCTTATTCTCACCAAAAAGGGAATGAGTATCAGGGTTAAATTGGACCAGGTATCGGTGCAGGGAAGAAATGCAAGGGGAGTACGCATGATTCGCTTAGAGAAGGGGGATGAGGTACTAAACGCAGCCAAAATTTCATGAGTTGATAGAATAATCCCAGAAATATCCCTCGTATTTTACAATCTTTTCCCATCTCTGGCGGCATGGGCAATCCAGTTCTTCAAGATATTTAATCTTCTGTGTGAGCGAGAACTGATTGATCCCTTTCAGAACTTTCTCATCACATCTGCCACAATTATGTGCCCCTCTTTTGGTGCCTCCAGCCGTGGGATAGGAAACCACATCCTTCCCTATTTCATATGTTCTTTTCAGAACTTCAACCACGCTCCATAGCCAGGGTGCCCTGTATTCTCCCCTTCTCCATAAATACTCCACAAGAGTATTATTCTGTATATTCATGGGATTAAGAGATATTACCTCAGAATAGCGAGAAGCAAATATAATGGATTTTATTGCCTCCTCTATGGCCATTCCTTCTGTTATGAATGGAGGTTTAAGAAGAATGTATGTCTTTACAGGTATTTTGTAAGAATTTAAAAGTTCTGCCGCCTTCACATAATCTTTAACCTCAAATCCTTTATTTATTCTGTATTTTAAAGTTGTATCGTTTGCACTTTCAAGGCCCAAAGCAACCATTATATTATCATATTTTTTCAGCTCCTTGACCTTTTCACGGGTGACATACTCCGGACGGGTTTCCACTATTATTCTCTCTGCAGATTCGAATGACCCGTATATCTCCTTCTGCACCACAGGAGGTACTTCCCAATCATCCAAAAATGAGCCTGAGGTGAATACCTTAACCATTTTCTCTCCCGAATATTTATTCCTCGCCTCTTCTATTTGAGCTAGCAAATCATCCGTGCTTATATTGGAATTCGTATCATTGAAATAACCGCACATGGAGCAACCAGAATGATATGCCCATCTGCATCCCTTTGTTCGTAAAATTATAACGAGAGTATCCACTATCTTTCCATCTAGACGATCTTTCTCACTCCATATGCCTATGGGTCCCCGTATATCCTTTCTTCGAGCATTCCTGCGAAGCTCCCTAATTCTTCGCTGCAGTTCCTGAAGCTCCATAAAAAAGAGAATTGAGCATGGGATAAAAATATTGTGAAAGATTAAAGCATTTGGTAGTACTTTGATTGTATTATTCTCTTATTCAGCTCTTCATCACTTAGCTCGCAAATTTCGTCAAGCAACTCATTGATCTTTTCCTCAATTTCCTTTGGAAGCTCAATTTTTAAATCCGCATCATCCTTCAGCTTGAGATACTTATATCCTTCTTCCTCCACCTTCTCAACTGGCAGCTCATTGAGAA
This sequence comes from Thermoplasmata archaeon, assembly GCA_021163705.1. Taxonomy (GTDB): domain Archaea; phylum Thermoplasmatota; class Thermoplasmata; order Thermoplasmatales; family Aciduliprofundaceae; genus S014-41. The sequence goes on from JAGGTO010000025.1 coordinate 8,668, forward strand.
TCTCGGGAATTTTATTGCTGTAAAACCCATAGGGTGTCTTCTGATAATCCACCTCAGTTAATTTTTTCCCTTTTTCTTCCAGATACTTCATATCCAGAAGGGCCACTATACGGCTTATGTGAAAGGGATGTAGACCTCCACATTCTCTAAGGAGATATGCAACTATATCCTTCTCATACATCATAACCACCCCTCAACAATTTCAGCTATCTTCTTTATTTCCTTTGCAGGCGGAGAATTAGGAGCAAATTCCACAAGAGGTTTCATGGAGGCAAGAGATTTTGGAACTGAGGAATGATAGGGTATGCGACCTATGATCTCCACACCATTCTCCCTGGAAAAACGCTCCAATCCATCATAACCGGGATTTATTCCATACTTATTTATCACCAGAAATGCCTCTATCCTGAAATGCTGTGTGAGCCCATATGCTCTCATAAGATCGCTTAAACTTGAGGGTGTAGGTTCCGCAACTAAAATTGCTTTATTTGCACCACTGAGGGATGCTATGACCTGGCATCCTATTCCCGCAGCTGCATCCACTATCACATGCTTGGCTCTACCTTCTTTAACCCAATTCTTTGCAATATTCTTCTCCTCGGTAACAAGCTTGCCACTGTTCGGCTTGCCCACATCAAGCTCCGCTGATACAAGAGGACCATAGGAGGTATTTGCTATTCTTATCCATCCGGACACGGAGGGAAATATCTCTATGGCACCTTCCACTGGACATACAGCCCTGCAAGCTCCACAACCTTCGCATAGATATTCCTTTATTTTTCTTTGACCATCGGCCTCATAAATGGCCTCGTAAATGCATACATTATCGCATATCCCACAGTTTATGCAGGATTCATTTATCCTCGCAGAATGAGCCGCAATTACCTCCCTCTCCTCTTCCCACCTGTCAACATTGAAGATGAGATGAAGATTTGGAGCTTCTGCGTCGGCATCCACAGCGGCTATCACATAATCTTTCAATAGGGTTATTAGAGAACCTGTGAGTGTGCTCTTTCCAACACCACCTTTTCCACTTGCAATCACTATTTCCATCACATCACCTCCTCAATCCTCTTTACTATATTTGCAAAAATTTGAGATGCTCTGCTATCTGGATACATCTCCACAACAGGTATACCACTCACATAACTTTTCATTATCTCATCCATCATCGGAATCTCCGCTATAATCTCTGCATTATACTTCTCCACAATTTCATCATGGCTTATCTCACTCAAATCACTGCGATTTATTACCACCCAGGCCTTAAGATTTAGCTTTTTGAGAAGCTTGAGAATCATCTCCAGGTCATGAACTCCCAGAGGTGTGGGCTCAGTTACAGTTATCACAACACGGGAATCCTCTATGGCCGCAGCAACATGATTTCCCGTTCCAGGCATGGTATCAAAGAGATGTATGTCTGCTGGAATGCTCATAGCTCTCCTCCTGGCAGCCAAAACTGTGGGATATGACCTTTCCTCTCCCTCCTCAAGTTTACCTGTAACAAGCTCCAAATTATCATTAATCTTTGTATGATATGTATAACCTACAAGCCTCCTATCATCCAAAATTGCCCCTTCCTCAGGGCATACAAGCTGACAGGTGCGGCATCCTGAGCAGAGGGAAGGCATGAGAAGCGGGTACCCTTCCTTGAATTTTAGAAGTGCATTTTCCGAACAATTCTCTATGCACAGCTCGCATTTTGTACACTTGGAATAATCAAATTTTGGCTTAAAAAGATAGACCTTTTCCTCATTTTCTAGGTTGGTGGATAGAAGTATGTGGTCATCGGGACACTCAACATCGGCATCCACAAGCACCACATGATATTTTTTTGATAAAGCTATGGCAAGATTTGTTGCCACTGTACTCTTTCCTGTGCCTCCCTTTCCACCGGTTACGGTGATCTTCATAACGAAATCACCTCTTTTACCAGCCTCTTCCTCTGCCCCCTCCTCTTCCCATTCCTCTACCTCTTCCTCGGCCCATGCCTCTTCCTCTGCCAAATCCACCGCCCATACCCATTCCAGGCCCTGAGCTTATCTGAGCAGGAGGTAGCTGACCTCGAATATACTGCATTACGGCATCTCCAATTTTTATTGAGGGTGAAGTTCTCATATCCACCCCGGCCATCTGAAGTGCCTGAGCCGAGTTCGGTCCTATAGCACCAGCTATGGCAACATTGCATCCTTCATTTATAACAACCTGTGCTGCCTGAATACCTGCTCCACTTGCAGCTGCTGCACCCGGATTTGGGATTACATACACATTTCTTATCTCACCGTTCTCAACTTCAACTATTGTAAATGCTGGGCATCTGCCGAACTGCATACTCACCAGATCCTCAAGACCTCCGTTTGATTCCGAAGCTACACATATCTTCATTGGGCTCACCGAAGCCCCATCATCTCAATGTTTTTAAATATTTCTGGACAGATTTGTGGAGAGCTTTACCAGAAAAATTTTTAAATAGTATCTGGGATTCCTCTTCCCGTATGAGAAAAATGGCGATAGCATGGATACTCGCAATGTTGCTATTGATGAATATAGGATTGGTGAATGCTCAGAATGAGAAGGAGAAATCTGCATATCCCACAATTATGGTAACTTTTTCAGATGGAAAGGTTTATAACATAACTGGCAAGACCTGGGGAGTGGCAATAATCCCTTATGTGGAAGGTAGAATAACCAAATTTAACTGGGTAAATAAAAGCGAGTATTTATTCTTCGATAGAAGCTTAAAGGGATTGAATCCCTATGGATTGGATTTCGTTCGTGCCATAGAAGCACATACATTTAAGGAATTCAATAAAAATATGTTCGTAGTTTTAGGTGATGCCCTAAACATGACGGCCAATCTTGATTCGGATCATGATGGATATACAAACATTCAGGAGCTCAACAACGGCACATATCCAGGAGATCCCAATGAATATCCCGGAAAAAATGAGAAAGGGTTCTGGGATCTTTACGGAGGATATGTGACCATTGGAATTATAATTGCGAGCGTGTTTGTTCTCTATTTCGTATTTAATAGAGAAAAAGAGAGCTAAAAGTATAGCCACTTCTCTTTTATCTTTTTAAGGTTTAGATATATGAGGAAAAGCATAGAGCATATGGTTATAAGAAGAAGTGAAAAAGAATAAACATTTAGCTCAATGGATGACACTAGAAGTATTACCCCGGGAATGAATGTATATAGGCTGAAGCGAAAAACGATACCTGGATTGAATAGCATGCTGTTTATCCTATATCCAGCTATCCTTGCCACCACCGAGGTAAGATACAGGCTATTAAGGTAGAAAAGGGCTATGGATGCTGGCAAAAGAGTTAAGGTTTTCAAATTGAAAATTAAGATTATTGGTATAGAAATAAGAGATATTATTAGCAAATAGGCCTTTATGAATGTGTAAATAAGCTGAGATGCAGAAACGGGGAGAATTCCCATATATCTGTGGTCATCCATTATGGTAAGCCAGCTGTAAATCACCACAGAAAATAGGGATAACACTATGGATAGGGATAGGGAATTATAGGAGGCTGTAGAAACCACCTTATTTATTACTTTTATAAAAATGAAAAGAAGGAGCATGGGGAAGAAGTATGTGAAGAGTGATTTCACGATAATCCTGCCCCTCACCGTATCTTCCATTACCTTGGCAAGCATCACATTTTTGAAGAGCCTTTGATAAAGGGAGAGACGGAAGTTTTCATAATTTTCATTTTTTCTTCTTTCTGTGGGGGCTAGAAAATATGCAAAAGCGGTAAAGAGAAGTATGAAGAAAGCACTGATTATGAGCCAGAGAATGTTTTTAGTCCTCTGAAAAATCTCTGGAGGAAAGAGGGCAAAATTCCAAAAAAAGGTTATGAGATAAATAAGTAAAAATGCAAGAAGTGCATAGTAAAGAAATTTGGAACGCCCTTCAAGAGAAAAGGAGAGATAGCCAAGTGAATAGCCAATCCACATAGATAGAAATATGGAAAAAACGAATAGTGATACTTGCCCGGGGCTCAGGGAAGTAAATATTGTTCCCAATAATAAACCTGCATAAAGGGGAAGCACAAAGAGAAGGGAGTAATAAAGGGTATCTCTTAAAAACACATATAGATAACTTTTTCTGGGAGATACGGGTAAAATCATAGAGGCATCAATAAGTGTGAATTTTTCCTCACTTCTGCCCAAAAACTCAAAAGAGCTTACACCAAAGCCATAGATGAAGGAGCTTATAAGTGAGATTTTTATGAAATAGGGATAGGGTATAATTGCAAAAATATAGTCTAAAAAATATGCAGCAAACAGCGTGGATATTACTATGTACACTGGAAAAATAAAGAGAGAGAACTTTCTTGCAATATAGGCATGGCGACGGTACTCCTCCAGGAGATAGAACCTAAGCATAATCAAACTCCCTCAGGAATTCCTCTTCCAGATTTTCAAGATTTTCTATAACTTTCACTATTCTCCCATCCTTTATTATTCCCACACGATCGCAAATTTTCTTTGCAAGCTCTAAGATATGCGTTGCCATAAATATGGTATTTCCCTCCGAAACATAATTTCTCAGCATGGTGGAAAAGGCCCGTTGATAAAGAGGATCTAAATTTATAAACGGCTCATCCAGAAATAGAAGTGGAGGTTTGTGTATCATAGCTGCAGCAAGCATGAGCCTCTGTTTTGTGCCCTTAGATAAATCTCTGCATACCTTGCTTCTTTCTCCTTTCAAATTAAAATCAATAAGTGCTTTTTTAACGGCATCCTCATCCAATCCCCTTATTTTTGCAACAAAATACAGGTATTCCTCTACTGTGAGATAATTTGGCACTGACTCCATCTCGGGTACAATCCCTACTACCTCACGAACCTTAAGGGGAAATTTGAGGGGATCTATCCCCATAACTCTTACAAATCCCTCTCCATCGGTTTGCCCTGTGAGAATTTTTATGAGTGTGGTTTTACCTGCTCCATTGGGACCTAGCAGTCCAAAAAACTCTCCCTTTTTCACTTCCAAATTCAAGTTTTGAAGCACATGATTTTTTCCATACCACTTGTTTAGATTCCTGATCTCTATCATAGAGGAACCCTTCTTCCCGCCCTATCTCGCGTGTATCTACCCAAATCACTCATCTCTATAAGAATATCCTTTTCAAACACAGGACCATCAACGCATACCCTGTATCCATTTATGCTGCAAGAATCACATATTCCAATTCCGCATTTCATCAACCTTTCAAGAGATGCCTGTATATCCAACCCTCTCTCTATTGCAATATCTATGAGCTTTCTCATCATGAGTTCTGGACCGCATGTGTAGATAATTTCATACTCGTTCTCTTCCAACAATCTTTCTACAAGCTCATGAGCAAAACCCCGAAATCCTTCACTCCCATCATCCGTGGCAATATAAACTCTTCTATTCTTAAATCTCCGCTTGAAAAGCAACTCCTCCTTTGTTCTCGCCGCTATTACCACATCCCCCCTCATTCTCTCAATTAAGGGTGCGAGGGTGGCCATACCGCTACCTCCTCCAACAAAGAGAGCTTTCTTATTCTTTTCCACGAATCCCCTTCCATAAGGTCCGCGAATCCATAATCTATCACCCTCACTTAAACTATGCATTTTTCTGGTGCCCTCTCCTACCAGTTTCACACTAAAGGCCTTTCTCTCTCCTATATACGAAATACTCATTGGGAACTCATCCACTCCCGGAAGCCATATCATGTAGAACTGCCCAGGAGATGGTTGTGTTTCATCCCTGAAAAAGAAGGTTTTAATCGTGGGTGTTTCCTTAATTATTTCTTCAATTTCCACTACCCTATACATCTTACCTCACCTGCGCTATGCCAACAAGCTCCTCTATTTTTTCATATCCATGCTTCTTCATCCAATCCTCCATTTCACTCGCAATTTCAGAAAAAACATGGATACCACGAAGATAAATAGCAGTGCCAATCTCCACCGCGGAAGCTCCAGCCATTATGTACTCTATAACATCTCTGGCATCGATTATTCCACCCACACCTACAATGGGTTTCTCCACCTCCCTATATACTTCATATACCGCCCTTATTCCTATTGGCTTTATACAAGGCCCAGATAGCCCCCCAAATATATTACTCAAAACTGGAAGCTTTGCCTCTATATCAATTGCCATAGCTCTTACCGTATTTATAAGAACCAGAGCATCAGAGTCACTTGCCGCTTTTGCAATCTCCACTATATTATGGGTGTTGGGCGTCAGTTTCGCCCAAACAGGAATATTCACTTTCCTCTTTACCTCCTTTACAATCTCTTCCACAAGAGCTGCATCTACACCTATCTCCATCCCGTAACCCCTTGCATGAGGACAGGAAAGATTTAACTCCACGGCATCCACGCCATATTCCTCCATTTTTCTTGCAAGATAGGCAAATTCCTCTGCATCTTTTCCAAAAACACTTCCTATAACAGGTACACCTCCTCTCTTGGCAATCTTTATCTCCTCTCCATAATTTTCAATTCCCGGATTCGCCAGACCTATAGCATTAAGCAATCCATATGATAGCTCGTATATCACCGGATTTTCATATCCTTCCCTGGGTTCCATACCTATGGATTTTGTAACAACACCTCCTGCACCATGCTTTATGACCTGAAGCATACTCTCCCCACTTTCGTCAAGAATTCCCGATGCAAGAAGAAGAGGATTTCGAAATCTTAGGTCATTTATAGCAACAGATAGCATAAAAGTATAATGACGGGCATATATTAAATCATTTCTCACTCTCCATCTTAATATACTCTAAAGCATCCTGCATAGCTCTCGTTGCAATTTTTTCCTTTATCTCTTCTCTGCTTCCTGAGAGAACATAACGCATAACATTATGATAATAAGGTGTTGAGATCCCTATATACACGAGCCCCACAGGTTTCTCTCTACTTCCACCTCCCGGCCCAGCAATGCCCGTTGTGGAAATGGCCACATCACTTCCAAATAAATTTTTTACACCCACCATCATCTCCTCCGCACACCGGGAGCTCACTGCACCATCCCTCATAAGAACTTCATTGGACACTCCCAGAATCTTGGTTTTTGCCTCATTGCTGTATGCCACAATTCCTCCCAAAAAATATTCTGAGGATCCAGGAACATTTGTAATTCTATGAGCAATAAGTCCACCTGTGCAGGATTCTGCAACTGCTATTTTCCATCCCCTTCTTCGCAATATCTCTCCAAGTACTTTTTCAATCATTCCTCATCACTTAACGCCAATTCCCTCAACCTTGTTATACCATCGATCTCCTTTATGGTTTCAACCACAGGCTCAGGAACTAAATGCTCCCAAGGTTTTCCAAGTATTATTCTTCTGCGGATTTCCTTTCCCGAATATTTTATCCTATCATAGAAAGGTGGGACCTCTACCTTGTACCCCCTCTCTCTAAAAAGTCTCTTTGTTAAAGGATTGTTTGCAAAAACTACATCAAATGGTGGTGCTATAGCCTCCACATGCGCAACCCATATAGCATTCCTATGCAAATCCTCTATAGGCACAAGATAGTAGCGATGTATGTTTTCTGCCTCCAGGCTTCGGGAAATCATGAGATGTCTCTCCCCCGCAGTGAAGGGATTATCCAGGGTATGGGAATACTGGGCACTGCCTATGCCAATAATCACTGCTTCATACTTTGAAATTATATACTTGATAACATTCAGATGCCCCTTATGGAAGGGCTGAAATCTTCCAATCACCAGTGCACGCATATTTCATTAATAGGTTACTACAATTAAACTTTTTCCAAAATTTCATCCAAAACCAAGAGAAAAAGAAAGATATAGAACGAGTGATTTACGGCACATATGGTAAAAATTTCTCCCTCAATACTTTCGGCCGATTTCTCAAGACTATGTGATGAGTTGAGAAGATGTGAAAAAGGTGGGGCAGATGTTATACATCTCGATGTCATGGATGGCCATTTCGTTCC
>JAGGTO010000075.1 GCA_021163705.1 Thermoplasmata archaeon
ATGTCTATTCTCCCACTTAAAAGCTCCTCCCACAATTGCTCGCTCACCCACTTTGCCCTGAGTGGAGGATTCACCTTACCAAAAGCGCCGAGAGGCATATCTTTGTGAAGGAAAAGGTGATGGGGAGTCACCTCACATGTGAAGCTTCCAATTTTGCATAGATCCACAGTGTCTATCGAGCTCACATGAGCTATATGAAATTTTATATTGTAATCAAGAAGGCTTTTCACAGCGGCAAATTCGCATCTCTCAGGCCTTGCCCTATCATGATCCTTAAGATTTGTGCTTTTCCTCCTTATACACTCGTTGAGTTCTGCATGTACCGAGATAAAAGATTTTTTTGGAAATTCTTTAATTTCTCTCCCTTCTGCAGCAGTTGTTTCACCCATATAGTACTTGAAAGCCCCATTAATTTCTTCAAGAGAGGATGAATGATGAGTGAGCATAAAATACAGAGAAAAATCCACATTTGCTTTGGGGGACACAATTCTCAGTTTATCCATAAAATTCTCCGCTGTGATTACCGCAGGAGAATTATTGGGCATGTCCATCACAAAGGTAACGCCCCCGAAGGCAGCACTCATAGTACCCGTATAGAAATCTTCCTTGTACACAAATCCGGGTTCGCGAAAATGTACATGGAGATCCAAGGCTCCTGGAAGGATTATTCCCTTGAACTTTCTTGCTGAAGGAAGACTTTTCCTTATCCTCTTTATTTTTCCATCTTCTATTTCTATTGCCGCTTCTTTTATCTCACCCTGATGATAGAGTTTTCCCTCAAGCTTCAAGCTTCTTCCTCCTTATACTACCTCTCGGTTCTTCTTCCTCAAAAATTTCAGCGGTGAATCTATAAAACTTTGTTCTTCTATCCAGCCAGCAATCTCTTGGCAGACCAGCCTTCCAGCATGTTTGCTCTAAAAACTCTTTGACATCCCACTTCCATTCCACTGGAACCTGGGGAAGAAGCAATCCTCTGTAGAATCCTCGCTCAGCAATTAATCCATGAAGCCCTATTTTCACCTCATTTAGAAGCTCCTTCCTATCTTCCACTTTTATCTCCTCAGGTGGTGTAAGAAGGGATACCTCGAAAACAATATTGTTAATTTCATTTTTACGCAGTGGCGGAAAGCGGGGGTCTGAGAATGCTGCTGAGAGTGCCGATTGAATCAATGCATCTTTCAATGGGAGCACAGGCTCTGGATATCCTATGCATCCCCTGAGCTCACGAGCGGGATATGTGGAGATTGTTGTAAAAACTCCAGATTCTTTCTCAAACTTTTTTGGAAAGTCTATATAGGGGATATTCTCCTTCTCCAGATAGAATTCCACAACTTTCCTTGCGGTTCTCACAGCAAATTTTCCCTCTTCATCTGTATACGCGGGCATCTTCACACACCTCTTCTATCACCCCATATGATCTTGTGTAACTGGGGAAGAACCCTAACATTCAGCTCCTCTTCTAGAACCCTTTCGGCAAGCCAGCGAAGAGCAGTACCCCCCACTGGCTGAAATATCACTTCGCTCCTTATCTCCTTCTCTTTAATTATTTTCTTTGCATACTCAAAATCTCTTTCATCCATAATCACAAATTTTACATAATCTTTTGGACCGAGATAATCGAGATTTTCAAGGCGCATATGTTTCTCCATCTTTGAAGATGGCGTTTTTATATCCAAAGCCACTATCATATTCTCTTCCGTGGGCAATTGGTCTATCAATATTGAGCCGTTTGTCTCCACTATCACATTATGCTCCTCCAGAAGTAGATCTATCAGCTTGTATATCTCTTCCTGCAGAAGGGGCTCCCCACCGGTCAGGCATATCCACTTCCTTCCAGATTTTTTAACTTCTCTTATTATTTCTTCAGCGCCCATCTCCTTCCCTTCATAAAATGCATACTGTGTGTCGCACCACTCACATCTGAGATTGCATCCGGTGAAGCGGATGAAGAACATGGGAATTCCTATGTGAGGGCCCTCGCCCTGCAGGGATACAAACATCTCGTTAACTTTCATCCATTGGATATATGGCAGAGAGATTAAAATGTTTTGTTATTTCATATGCACATCAATCTGCGGGAATGGAATTTCTATACCCTCTTCTCTGAATCTCCTTATTATCTTTTCTCGTATGATGCTGCCGAGTTCCCATTGTTTCTCTACATTCTCCACCCACACATAAAGGGTAAAATTCAGGGAGGAATCGCCAAATTCTTTGAAAACCACTACAGGTTCATGCTTCTCATCCTTCAGAATTCCAGGGGTAGAAAGAGCTATTTCCTTCAATATTTTCTTCACTTTTTCCACATCACTACCATAGGAAACACCCACATCTACCCTTATCTTTATTTTTGTATCGGGCCTGTTGAGATTTACGATCTTGTGATTGGCCAGCATGGAATTTGGAATGTATACCATTGTGTGGGAGAATATATCATAAAGTTTGGTGCTTCTGATACCAACATCCCGAACTTTGAAAACGCTATTTTCACCTTCTATAAGTATCAAATCACCTATTTCAAATGCTCCGTCTAGAAGTATGTGCACCCCGGCAAAGAAGTTTCCAAGGGTCTCCTGGGCCGCAAGACCTATTATTATGCCTGCTACCCCCATGCTGGCCACTAAAACGGCGATATTTACACCTGCCTCCTGCAGAAGCATGAGCCCTCCTATGAGCACAATGGTGACTATTCCAACCTTTTCAATCACAGGTATAAGAACATTTTCCAGAGTTCTCTTCTTCTTCCTTCTTGAAAAATGAAATGCATAAACGATGATAACCTCTCGAAAGATGCGATATATTATCCAGGTGACTATAATAATTACCAGTATATTATATATTTTCACAAGAATATGGGAGACATTCGCAGAAATAGGCAAGGTAAGAGAGGCGTTGAGAAGACCGTATAATATGATCCACAGTGCAACAGGTTTTTTGAGTATATCAATTAAAATATCGTCAATTTTCGTTTTCGTCCACGCGGTCAATTTCTTGATGAAGGGAAACAGGAGATAAAGGATAATACTTATAATTGCCCAGGTTAGAATTACACCAATGAAAGCGTTCCAGTAGCCCCAACTGGCGGGAAAAGGAAGGGTAAAAAAGAAGAAAAATGTACCTTTGGGAAGTAAAATAATGCTCAGAGAGTATTCATATTCTGCGATAAGACCTGTGGAGTTGTACATCATTATCTTGAAAACAAAGTTCTTCTCAATGCCGCTATAAATTTCTGGAGCTGTAATAAAAATATCAACCTTCTTCTCTCCTTGGGGAAGTACTACCCCACTTTCAGGGGTAACATTCAGTTCCCATCCAGCAGCAGAAGGACAAATAATCACGAAAAATAAAGTTTCATTTCTTTTATTAAAGATGGTAAAATGAAACGATGCTCTCTCCCCACTCCGAATTTCACCACTATCCCTTTCAGGTATCACCTCACCTAAAGCAAGCGGCGAAAGGATAAGTGTAAGTATAAGCAGCACCAATAGCAAGTTTGCTTTCATTCACACCATAATAAAAAAAGAGATATAAAAAGATATCAGAGGAGAAGTACAAAAAGGGGTGCGAATATAAGAGATACTATGCTCATAAGTTTAATTAGAATATTGAGCGAGGGTCCAGCTGTATCTTTCAAAGGATCGCCCACCGTATCGCCAACTACTGCCGCTTTATGAGCTTCGCTTCCCTTACCTCCTAAATTTCCCTTTTCTATGTACTTCTTGGCATTGTCCCACGCGCCACCAGAATTTGCCATATATATTGCAAGAAGGAATCCTGATGCAATGGAACCTGCAAGTACACCTCCAACAGCTTCAGGACCTAACTGAGGGATAACACCCACCACAACGGGCACTATAATAGCCAAAAGCGTGGGCAAAACCATCTTTCTTATAGCAGCCTTTGTGGATATATCCACACATTTCTCATAATCTGGAGTTGCTTTTCCTTCCATTATGCCCTTTATCTCTCTGAACTGTCTACGAACTTCATTTACCATCTCCTCGGCGGCATCACCCACTGCAGATAATGCCAATGCGCTGAACAGGAAGGGCATAAGAGCACCTATGAATATTCCTGCTATCACAGATGGATTGGAAAGGCTCAGTGTTAATTGCTTACCAAGAGAAGATAAGCTCTGATTATATGTTGCAAATAAAGCAAGAGCCGTAAGAGCTGCAGAACCTATGGCAAAGCCTTTACCTATAGCAGCTGTGGTGTTTCCCACTGCATCCAGTTCTTCTGCTCTTTCTCTCACATTTTTTCCAAGACCTGCCATCTCTGCTATTCCCGCAGCATTATCTGCCACAGGGCCGTAGGTATCCATACTCAGGGTCATGCCAAGAGTACTCAGCATACCAACTGCAGCTATTGCTATCCCATAGAGATCCGCAAGAATATATGCAACTATTATTGCAACTACCACTGAAATAACAGGTATTACCGTGCTTAGCATACCTACAGCCATGCCCTCAATGATAGTTGTAGCAGCCCCGGTAGTACTTGCCTTAGCAATTTTCCTTGTAGGATTGTATTTATCAGAAGTGTAGTATTCAGTAGAGAAACCTATTATTATGCCTGCCACCAATCCTGCTATAATTGCTCCAAGAATGGAATACCATGAAACATCACTTCCGAGGGATGAAAATTCTGCATCTCTGAAAAGGTAAAGCACAATTGAAGAAAGAACAATCATAACAATGGAGCTGGTTATTACACCACTATTCATTGCCTTTGTAGGGTCTCTGTTTCTAAGAAGAACAACCACGGCGATGCCTATTATTGAGGATAGGATCCCGATGCCAGCGATGATGAGCGGAAGAAAGGAAATGGATGAATTCAGTGTGGTAAAGGTCACCCCTATGGCGATTGCAGCTATGATTGAATCCACATAACTCTCAAAGAGATCTGCGCCCATACCTGCCACATCACCCACATTATCGCCCACATTGTCGGCTATAACTGCAGGGTTTCTTGGGTCATCTTCAGGTATGCCTGCCTCAACCTTACCCACAAGATCGGCGCCAACATCTGCAGCCTTGGTGTATATTCCTCCACCAACCCTCGCGAAGAGCGCAATGGAGGATGCTCCAAATCCAAATCCAAACATTATGCTTGATAACCCCGAGGGATCTACTTTACTGAATATCAGATATATGAGAGATATTCCCGATAGCCCAAGACCAACTACAGTAAGGCCCATTACCGCTCCAGAGGAAAAAGCTACCTTGAGACCGGAATGTATATCCTTCTCCACTGCTTTGGCAGTTCTTACATTGGCTAAGGTAGCTATTCTCATACCCACATTGCCGGAAAGAGCGGATAGTATTGCGCCCACCACAAAGGAAAGAGAGGTATAATGGCTCACACCACCATTCTTTACAAAGCTGAGAATAAAGAGCAGGGCTGAAACGACAATAATGAAAATTATTAAAGATCTGTATTCTCTGTTGAGAAAGGCCATGGCTCCTCTTCGTATATAATTTGATATCTCTACCATTTTGCCTTCTCCTGGATCTCTTCTTCTAACATAAAGTGCAAAAAGTGATGCTGTTAACAGCGCTACAAGACCTGTAACTACTCCAAGATACTCCATCATTGGTTTCACCGCCTTTAGATTGTGATGTATGTCAGTTATTTAAATTTTTATTTGCTCAGCTCGCAACTAATAAAAAAATAAAAAAATATTAACTAACTAAACTTACTTTTAATTTCAGCATACTTGGACAGTGCTGCCATTCCTGCAACAGCTTGCTCTGGAGTGAGATAGGATGGTATACCCCTATCCTTTAGCCAGTTATTCGCTCTTTCGCATTCTGGTCCTCCTTGGAATTGTGCAATTATCGGTTTACCCAAGTCTTTGTATTTCTTGTAGATCTCATAGATTATGACTGCAATTTTTTCAGGATATGTAATAGAAGTAGGACACACAGAGACTACAATCCCACCTACATCTGGATTAGTGATAGCTGCTTCCATAGCCATTTTGTAATCTCTCCATGTTGCCATTCCAGTTAGGTCCACGGGATTTAGCGGAGAGCCAAGTGGGCCAACAGCAGCCCTCATCTGTTGTTTCAAGAAACCCTTGATTTCTAGTAAATCAAGCCCTCTTCTTGCACATTCATCTGTAGCTAGAACACCAGAGCCACCACCATTGGTAATGAAAACCCATCCTCCTTTGGGAAGTGGTTGCATTGAAAGCGCTAATGCGACATCAACAAACTCCTGTTGAGTCCTTACCCTTATGATACCAGCCTCCTCAAACAGCTTATCATACTCTTCACTAGTAAGAGCTGTAGAGCCAGTATGGGCAGCAGCTGCGCTTTTGCCTTTGGTAGACTCTGAACCTGCTGCAAGAGCAATGATGGGTTTCTTTGGAACTACCTCCTGGCATGCTTTGATAAATTCTTTTTTGGATTGTAGCCCCTCTATGTAAAGGGCAATAACCTTTGTGTTTTTATCTTTCCCTGCATAGATAATAAATTCTGGAAATCCGATATCTGCCATATTTCCGAGTCCTGTAAACAAGGAGATACCTAACCTTTGTGTTCGAGACATACCTAGCCATGCCAAAAGATTTGCTCCCGACTGAGAGAAAATAGCCACATTTCCTTTCTTTGGAAGATAAGGCATAAATCCAAGATTCAAATTGGAATGAGTGTTACCCAACCCTAGCAAATTGGGACCTATAAATGGAAAACCGTTATTTCTGCAATAATTGGTTATTTCTTCTTCCAGTTCTTTGGCACCTACTTCTTTAAATCCAGAGGAAATAACAACAGCAATTTTAGCACCATTTGCCACACAGTCTTTCATAACAGATTTCACAAGAAAGAACGGTACGGCTATAACTACAAGGTCCACAGGTTCAGGGATGTCTCGAACAGTTTTATAAGTTTTCTCTCCAAAGATTGGATAAGGGTGGGCTCTCGGATTTACGGGATATATCTTTCCTTTATACCCATCTTCTCTGAGCTTTTTAATAATATTCCATCCCACCTTGGTGGAAGATCTGGAAGCTCCGACCACTGCAATGCTTTTAGGATTAAATGCGTGTGCTAGTCCATCCAAAACATAAGCTCTTATCTTTGGTATCTTCATTTTACTCACCATCCTCCTTCAAATGGTACTCTCCAGGAGGATAGAGTTTCTTCTCAATAGGGTCAGCGCTATCATAGCCTATATCATTTGTCATAACGCAATTCTCCCAATACCCAGCCTCTTCATCCAGTCGGCAGGTCCACCTTCTTGTGGCTCTATAGACATCCATTTCTCTAATTTCTTCAACTCCTGGTATGGCTCTGATTTCTTTTCTCAGTTTATCAATGTCATTAATTTCGTTATATGCGGATAGAACTATGTCATAGCTAGCTTGTGTGAACTGCCATAAAGTCTCCCATACCGGATTCTTCGCTAGTGCATCAGCTATAGCGAACTTATTTTCAGTAGGCATTCCACGGTATAGCCTCACAAAAAAGTAATGCTTAGTTAATCCCAAACGTCTCCAGTTAGGAGTTATCAGAGGTATCATTATCGGTAGTTCCTCAACATAGCTCTTCATCTTTTTCTGAAGTTCTTCGGCCTTCAAACCAGAAATCTCAGCCAGCACCGAAAAATCAAAGAAATCCTCAACAGGCCGCTTCTTGTTCAGTGCACAGAAGATCTTCACATCAGTTTCATCCCAGTAGCTTTGGACTTTAGGTAACCGAGCAATTTCTTCATCTGACATGAAAAATTCTCTAGTGGTGCCTTTAGGTGCTCGCCACTGTGCTACCTTTTCCTCTCTCAAGTATCTGGCTACTGGACATATGCGCACACTCTCAACTTGAGGGAAAGCCTCAATTGGTTTTATGATTTCATTGATCAAGTTGTCAAGTATACCAATGTGATTTCCTCCAAAGAAGTCAAAATCTCCTTTTCCGACCATGGCTGTGCAAGTCTCATCTTGGTTTTGAATGTGGTCCAGTACCTCCTCTTTTTGCTCTGGAGTTGCTCCTTCTCGGAGCTTTACAACCCAGTAGTAGATAGACCAACCCATGATATAAGTATTGGGGTTCTGGACAAGCATTATGGTATGTTCATCTATCATTTTCTTAAGCCTTTTCTCTACTTCATCTTCGCTTATGCCTACTTCTTTTGCTAGGTATGCCAGATTGAAGACGTCCGGCCTTGTCTGATAACTGGACTTAGCAATGTTGTAACCGCCCAAGGTTGGGTCAGCTGCAAACTCAGCCACAAAAGGTTCTAAAGTTCCAAAAACACTTGGTGCTGTCCAATAGTTATGAAGATATCTCTGTAATTCTTCACTCCTTCCTTTTTTTGTATCTACCATTACATCTCGCCTCCTCCTTGATATGGGGTTTGAATATCAACCCCCAGAAACTATAGCTGTTTAACTATTTAAAACTTTTTGTTTCTCTTTGCTCTATCTCTAAATCAGTTCATAAATCAAACAAAGGGGAATAAATAGAAAAAGAGATTATCTAAGAATCTGGAGGATAGATTTGCCAAAGAAATGATTCAGTTATTTCTCTGTTCCAATTCGTTTAGATTACATGCAACAAGAAGCATGAAAAACTCACGCAACTTAATGAGATCTCTTACCCCTTCTCATGAGTTCATACTCCTCTACCACCTCACTCTCAATTTCCTCATATTTTATGAGATTTTACTCTATTTCACTCCTATTTTCACCATTTCATGTCCCTCATGAAGACTTCACGATTTGCTCAGATGCTTGGAGATGTTTTAAGCCTTCTATTTTAGATTTTCAAACTATTAAATTAGAAAGAAAAGAAAATTATGGAGACCCTGTAATTTACTGTTTTCCCTGCACTTGGAAACTCTCTGGAAATTATTGGAATTCTAATGGGACTCTTGGAAAAGTTTATGGATTTTATTAAGATTACGAAATTTCTGGAATTTTTCTATTATTTTCCTCATTTCCTGAGCGGCTTTTTTTACATCTTCCGCTCCAACTATTGCCGAAATCACAGCTATCCCATCCACCCCAGTTCTTAGAACTTTTTCCACATTACTATGGTCTATCCCTCCTATGGCCACCACCGGGATCTTCACATTCCTCACAATTCTCTCAAGTTCATCAAGACCCATGATTACGG
>JAGGTO010000033.1 GCA_021163705.1 Thermoplasmata archaeon
CCGTAATCATGGGTCTTGATGAACTTGAGAGAATTGTGAGGAATGTGAAGATCCCGGTGGTGGCCATAGGAGGGATAGACCATAGTAATGTGGAAAAAGTTCTAAGAACTGGGGTGGATGGGATAGCCGTGATTTCGGCAATAGTTGGAGCGGAAGATGTAAAAAAAGCCGCTCAGGAAATGAGGAAAATAATAGAAAAATTCCACAAAATTTAAAACAAAGTTTAAATAAACGATGCTTATTGCATACGCAAAGGCGGTGAAAGCCATGATGGAGTATTTAGGTTTGCTGATGGGTATAATATCGCTCATCGTTGCATCACTTTTCGCAATGTATGTGAAGAGAAAGGATCAGGGAAAAGGGAAGATGGTTGAAATATCAAAGTACATAAGAAAGGGCGCAATGACATTTCTCAATAGGGAATATCGCTCATTGATCCTCTATATTATCGTTGTGGCAGTTATACTTCTTCTTTTAAGCTTTGTTAAAAGTGGTGGTATCAGCAGATACACATCCCTCTCATTCGTTATTGGAGCCATACTCTCAGCGCTCTCTGGAAATATAGGCATGAGGATTGCAACCCTTGCCAATGTCCGCACAGCAAAGGCTGTGGAAAAGGATATACATGAAGGGCTAAAAGTTGCATTTTCATCAGGATCTGTGATGGGCTTAACCGTGGTAGGTTTGGGACTTGCAGGAATCTCCGCCATATATCTCATATTCAGGAACATAGATCCTTCAGGACTTTCAAGCGTGATGTTTGGCTTTGGATTTGGTGCATCCTCCATTGCGCTCTTCGCAAGGGTTGGTGGAGGAATTTACACAAAGGCTGCAGATGTTGGAGCTGATTTGGTTGGTAAGGTTGAAGCAGGTATACCGGAAGATGATCCGCGAAACCCTGCGGTCATCGCCGATAATGTTGGTGACAATGTTGGCGATGTGGCAGGTATGGGTGCAGATTTATTTGAGAGCTATGTTGATTCCATAATTGCAGCCATAGCCATAGGAATTGGCTTTGTCTCCATAAGCTCCCCCCTATCCATACTTCCCCTCCTCATTGCAGCCATAGGCATATTATCCTCCATAATAGGTGTTGCAGTGGTAATAGTTATGAGAAATAGAGATCCTACGAGAGCGATGAATAGCGGTGTAATTACAAGCTCAATAATAATGATTATTCTGGCCTTCATAGTACTTTACCTATCAAAGGGATATGATTTTACCTCTCCCTCCGGAAAATATGTTAGCTGGTATGGAATATTTGCCGCGCTCATTTCAGGTCTAATAGCGGGTATAATTATTGGATTTTCAACAGAGTACTATACATCCGATAAATATAAACCCACAAGAAAAATTGCAGAGGCAAGCACAACAGGTGCAGCCACAACCATAATCACAGGAATGTCCGTTGGAATGATAAGCACTGTGATCCCCGTAATTTCCGTTGTAGTGGCAATAATAATTGCGTATATTCTTGCGGATCTATATGGGATAGCAATAGCGGCGGTGGGTATGCTGAGCACACTGGGAATGACACTCAGTATGGATACCTATGGACCTGTGGCCGATAATGCGGCAGGAATAGCGGAGATGGCAGGTCTGGGGAAAGAGGTAAGAGAGAGAGCAGAGGAGCTTGATGCCGTTGGAAACACTACAGCTGCCATAGGAAAAGGATTCGCAATAGGCTCGGCAGCGCTAACCGCGCTTGCCCTATTTGCAACATACAACCAGAGCCTTTCTGTACTGGGAAAGAATCTTACATTGAGCTTAGCCAATCCATCGGTAACTGCAGGAATATTCATAGGTGCGTTGATGCCCTTCCTCTTTAGTGCATTGGCATTATCGGCGGTGGGTGATGCCGCTGAAGAAATGGTTAAGGAAGTGCGCCGTCAGTTCAGGGAGATAAAGGGAATAATGGAGGGAAAGGCTCTTCCAGACTATGAGAGATGTGTGGATATATCAACAAAAGCGGCAATAAGAAAGATGGTTGTGCCCACACTACTGGCGATAATAGTGCCTGTGATAGTAGGAGTAACTCCTGGATTGGGGCCAGAGGCTGTTGGAGGTGTACTTGCAGGCTCCATAGCTTCAGGATTTCTTCTGGCAATATACATGGCCAATGCAGGTGGTGCCTGGGATAACGCGAAGAAGTACATTGAGAAGGGAAATCTTGGCGGAAAGGGGAGTGATACACACAAAGCCTCTGTTGTAGGGGATACCGTTGGAGATCCCCTAAAAGATACTGCAGGGCCATCTCTAAACATACTCATAAAGCTAATGAGCATAGTGTCTCTAATCTTTGCACCCCTTTTCGTTCTCCTTCTGTGATAGTTTTTTATATCTCTTTTTTTATTCTCCTTTGAAATGAGGAGTCTGCTCATAATTGCTGTAATTCTCTTACCCATAATTCTTGCCCCCCTCACGGGGGGAGAAATAATTCCCGATAGTGAAGATAAGGTTATTCACAGTGGTGAGGCAATAACATTTCATTTCACCATAATAAACAGAGCCAATGAGACCGTATTTTTCGTTATACACTCTCCTGAAGAGAAGGGATGGATCTTTAATGTAACCCCTACCACAGGGCTAATTGAGCCTGAGTCCACCAAGGATGTGAAGGTAAGGCTCATCTCTCCAGAGGTGTATGTGGAGATAGAGAAAGATTTTTCTGTCGAGGTATTCATATACAATTCCACAGGGATGGTAAGCAAATACATTTACCATCTTCACATATCCCTGATTCCTCCAAGCACATTTTTCTTCTTTTTCAATCTTCCATTTCCCAAAAGCTGGGGTTACTGGGGACCATTTATAAGCGTGGTGCTAACATGGCTCATAATAAGCCTTCTCCTATACTTCATTTTCCCGTTCATAAAGAGGTTTACAAAATGGACAAAAACCAAGGTAGATGACATTCTTGTAGAGATCCTCAAAAAGCCGGTGGCCATATGGATAATCATATATGGCCTTCTAAACGCATCTCTAACATTACCTATAACCACTCAAGTTTCATTCCTCCTGGTGAAAATTTACGATATCATAGTCATAGTTATAGTGACCTGGATAATCTACAGAGTTTTTAGAGATTTGATTATTAGCTATGCATTTCACATTTCCAGAAGAAGGGGGAGGAGAGATCTGGAAAAAGTTTTGCTTCCTGTGATAGAGAAAATTGGGATAGTGACAATAGTGGTCATAGGAGGGATAATGCTTCTTCAAGAGGCTGGTGTGAATATTGCAGTTCTGGTGGCAAGCCTAGGGGTTGCAGGCATAATAATAGGTCTGGCAGCTCAGGATACTCTAGGCAACTTCTTTGCAGGGTTGCATATTTTACTGGATAAGGCATTTGAGATTGGAGATTTGATATTATTAGAGGGGGAAGAAAGCGTATATGAGGTCAAGCATGTGGGTTTGAGAAGCACCAAACTCTATGACATATTTTCCCATACGATGATTTACATACCAAACTCTATGCTTGCAAATCATAAGATAGTGAATCTTGATAGGCCAGACACACAGATAAAAATTAAGATAGACATCTCCGTCTCCTATGATAGTGATATAGAGAAGGTGAAAAGAGTTTTAATGGAGATAGCGGAGAGCAGTGAGGATGTTTTGAAGGATGAATCTCATAAACCTGTTGTGGTATTTAGAGAATTTGGAGATTCCTCCCTCAATTTTACCCTATATCTATGGGTAAAAGATGTAAAAAAGCAGTGGAAGGTAGCGAGTAGAATAAGAGAAGAGATAATGAGAAGATTCAGAGAAGAAGGGATAGAGATACCATACCCACAGCTGGATGTACATATGAAATAACAAAATATTTTAAGGATAGGGAGATACATCCTTCGATGAAAATCAACGAGATGTTTGTATCAATCCAGGGAGAAGGCCCCTATATGGGCATTCCCATGTTTTTCATACGATTCACGGGATGCAATCTCAGATGTGAGTGGTGCGACACCAAGTATGCTTTTTACGAAGGTAAAGAGATGAGCATGGAAGAAATTTTGGAAGTGGTGAAAAAAAAAGGAAAAGAGTGGATATGTCTTACGGGTGGGGAGCCCCTTTTGCAGGAGGAGATTTACAAGCTCATTGATATTCTTCTCAAAGAACATAAGGTTATTGTGGAAACAAATGGTTCTATATTAATTGATAAGCTTCCCACGGAAGAGAATCTCGTAGTCTCTCTGGACATAAAAACTCCATCTTCCAAGATGGAAAAATATATGAAGCTGGAAAACATTGATTATCTGGGTCCCAAAGACTACCTGAAATTCGTCATAAAGGATGAGCGAGATTTTCAATATGCCAAAAGCATAATCGAGGAAAGGGATATAAAGAGTGAGATAGTATTCCAGCCCGTATGGGGCACTGAGTTACGATGGCTTGCGGAGAGAGTACTTGATGAAGGTTTGAATGTACGTGTATTACCCCAGCTTCACAAGATAATCTGGGGAGAGAGAAGAGGTGTTTAAAATGTTCATGTATACTGAGGAAGAAGGCATATTTGCAGTACGCACCGCCAGAAAAGTTGTAGAATTCTATATTGAGCATAAGAATACCCCCTATATTCCTTTTCCAAAAAAATTCGAAGAAAATTCGGGGGTGTTTACCACAATTTCCACATATCCAGAAAGAGAGCTGAGAGGATGCATAGGATATCCAGAGCCTGTGCTCCCGTTGAAAGATGCACTGATACAATCGGCCATATCCGCGGCTTTTTCAGATCCCAGATTTCCACCTCTGAGAAAGGATGAATTGGATAAGGTAGTCTTTGAAGTTTCTCTTCTCACCCCTCCGGAGGAGATAAAGGTTAAGAGGAGAAAAGAGCTTCTAAATGAAGTTAAAATAGGTGTTCATGGTTTAATTGTGGAGAGGGGATTTTATAGAGGCTTGCTGTTGCCCCAGGTGCCGGTAGAATGGAACTGGGATGTTGAGGAGTTCCTCTCACAAACATGCTGGAAGGCGGGATTACCCATGGATTGCTGGCTAGACGAAAATACAAAAATTTATAGGTTTACGGCCGAAATATTTGAAGAGGAAGAACCAAGAGGAGCCATAAGGAGGAAGAAACTTGAACATTGAAGGTAAATTCTACCATAGGGGACATATCGTGGAAGGTGCCATCCAGATAGAGGAGGGGAAAATTAAGAGTGTGAAAAAGAGTTTGCCATCTGCAAAAAAGCTTCGGGGCATAATTTTTCCGGGAGCAATCGATATACATGTGCACTTTCGTGAGCCGGGATTCACATACAAGGAGGATTTTTACACAGGAACATTGAGTGCGGCATTTGGAGGTATAACATTTGTCATGGACATGCCCAATAACTCACCTCCAATAATAGATGCTCAGAGTTTCAGGGAAAAGCTAGCTCTCGTATCCCCCAAAGCCAATATAGATTTTTCCCTATACTTCATGCTCTCACCAAATTCCAGGGGGCTTGAGGATATTAATGCAGCATTCAAATATTACATGGGAGAAACCACAGCAGCGAGAGGATGGAAAATAAACAAATTTCCGGAGAGAGCATTCATATCCGTGCATGCAGAACTTGAAGAATGCATAAGAAAGGAAAGCCATGATTTGAAGGATCATGATGTTGCAAGACCTGAAAAATGTGAGGTTTTGGCCGTTAAAGAGCTTTTGGGCAAAGGGAGATTTCATATAGCGCATGTAAGCTCTATTGATACCGTGGATATCTGTAAGATCGGTAAGTTTACCTGCGAGGTTACACCCCACCATCTATTTCTCCACAGAGACATGCCACTGAGAGCATTTGGGAAGGTGAATCCTCCTCTTAGGTCAAAATGGATGGCCGAGAAGCTATGGAATGAATTAAATAGAGGAAGAATAGATATTGTGGCAAGTGATCACGCGCCACACACTCTTGAAGAGAAGGAGGATGATTTCTCCTACGCTCCTGCAGGAATACCGGAAGTGGAGACATATGTTCCCATTTTTATGTATCTCATGAAAACGGGAAAGATAGAATTGAGAAGATTGGTTGAGGTTCTCATGGAGAGACCCGCAGAATTAATAGGAATCAAAAAGGGGAAGATCGAGGAAGGGTATGATGCAGATTTGATAGCTTTTGATCTTAAAGATGTGCGTAAAATAAGAAGCAGGGATCTCCATTACAAATGTGGCTGGAC
>JAGGTO010000026.1 GCA_021163705.1 Thermoplasmata archaeon
AGTATGGAAGAGTATAATGCAAAAGCAATTCAAATTCTTCAGGACTCTCAGGCTGTTCGGAAGAGGCCTGGGATGTATATAGGGAGCACCGATGAGAGGGGATTACATCATCTTGTTTATGAGGTTGTGGATAACAGCATAGATGAAGCCCTCGCTGGTTTCTGCAGAAGGATAAGCGTTATCATTCACGAGGATGGAAGTGTGAGTGTGGAGGATGATGGTCGTGGAATACCTGTGGATATTCATCCTGAGAAGAGAAAGAGCGCACTGGAAATCGTTATGACAGTGCTGCATGCAGGAGCCAAATTTGATAAGAAGGCCTACAAAGTTACTGGAGGTTTACATGGTGTGGGTATCCATGTGGTCAATTTCCTTTCTGAATGGTTGAAGGCCTATATAAAAAGGGATGGAAAGGTATATTTTCAGTGGTATAAGAGGGGACAGCCACAGTGTGAGGTGCATGTAGTGGGTGAGATAAGGGATGGAAAGCTAATCTGGTTAGAGAAGGGTCATGAGGAGAATTTCAAATATGATAGGGGGACATACATCCGCTTCAAGCCGGATCCTGAGATTTTTGAGACAACGGAATTCAAATATAGCATAATAAAGAAAAAGCTTCGAGATCTGGCTTTTTTAACCAAGGGCGTGGAAATAGAGCTTGAAGACAAGAGGAGTGGCAAGAAAGAGAGATTTAGATATGAAGGGGGCATAATTGAGTTTGTAAAATATCTTAATGAAGGATATAATCCTCTGCATCGGGATATAATTTATGGAGAGGAAAGACATAACGGTGTGATTGTGGAATTTGCAATACAGTATAATGACAGCACTTCTGAGAATCTTCTGGCATTTGTGAACACAATCCATACCACAGAAGGAGGCACCCATGTAGCAGGATTCAGGAGTGCATTAACCAAGGTAATAAACGATTATGGTAAAGAGAAATCTCTCTTAAAGAACATGAGCCTCCAAGGGGAGGATGTCAGGGAGGGATTGACCGCTGTTATCCATGTAAAGCATCCAAATCCCCAGTTTGAAGGACAAACCAAAGCAAAGCTTGGAAACAGCGAGGTTAAGGGAATAGTTTTCTCTGTTGTGAGCAAGAGGCTCAAGGAGTATTTTGAAGAGCATCCCGATACTGCAATGAATATAATTGGTAAGGCCATAGCTGCTGCAAGAGCTAGAATAGCAGCTAGAAAGGCGAGAGAGCTAGCCAGGAGAAAGAGCTATCTGGAATCCCTTGATTTGCCGGGAAAACTTGCAGATTGCAGTGAAGAGAATCCGGAGAAGGCGGAGCTCTTCATAGTGGAGGGAGACTCCGCAGGTGGCAGTGCGAAGCAAGCTCGCGACAGGCATTTTCAAGCAATTTTGCCCCTGAGAGGTAAAATTCTCAATGTTGAGAAGGCACGCATAGATAAGGTTTTCAAAAATAACGAAATTCGTGCCCTTATATCCGCAATAGGCACAGGTGTGAAGGAAGATTTTGACTATTCAAAGCTGAGATATCACAAGATAATAATAATGACCGATGCCGATGTTGATGGTGCACATATTCGCACATTGCTTTTAACTTTCTTCTATCGGTATATGCCAGAGTTGTTAGAGAGAGGTCATGTTTACATTGCCCAAGCACCGCTATACAGAATTCAAAAGGGCAAGGATGTGTATTATGTATACAGTGATGAAGAGAAGGAAGAGATGCTGAAAAAGTTAGGCAACGCATCCGTGCAAAGATTCAAAGGTTTGGGAGAAATGAATCCTCAGCAGTTATGGGAGACCACAATGAATCCTGAGACTCGAAGACTTATAAAGGTAACCATAGAGGATGCTGCAGAAGCCGATAGATTGTTTTCAATTCTGATGGGTGAGCAGGTTGAGCCAAGGAGAGAGTTCATCATCCAGCATGCAAAGGAAGTTATGAATATAGATATTTGAGAAACTCTTAAATTCTATGAGATATTGAGAGGGTTATATGAGTAGCATTGCGCTCAAGTACTTCAATCGGGAGAATTACAGGAAAGCATTAGAACTCTTCTTAGAGGAGCTTGAAAACTCTCAGAGTCGGGAGGAGGTAGCTTACAATGCAAATCTTGCAGCTCTCTGTCTCTATTTTCTCCATATGCCCGATGAATCTCTCAGATATTTTGAGATTGCACTGGAGAACACGGAAGGTACGGAAAGGGATAAGGTTATAGGAAATATTGAAGAAGTGAAAAGATTTGTGGAGAGAATAAAGAGAGATATTGAAGAGCTTGAGGAAAAGATCGATAGTGAGGAAGATAGGGAAAAGAAGGGAATTCTTCTCAGCAATCTGGGACTTCTCTACTATCTCATAGGAAAAAGGGAAGAGGCTGAAGATAATTTTAAGGAAGCGGAGAAAATTTTTAAAGGATACAACAATAAGATTGCCCTTGCAGCTTTATACTCAAATTTTGCAATGCTATATGAGGACATGAGGCAGCTGGATTATCTTTACAGGGCCTTGGATATATTTGAGAAGGAGGGACATATAAAGGGACAGGTTGACACTCTTCATGCCCTCGCCATGTACTATCTTGAGGATGATTATGTGGAAGAGGCCTATTATTTTCTCAGAAAAGAGCTTGAGCTTGTGGATAAAATAGATGACAATGAGATGAAAAGAAAGGTATATGAGCTTGCAGCAGACCTTGCAATGGAGCTTGGCAAGGTTGAAGATTCGTTAAAATACACAGAGCTGGCATCCAGGCTCAGCTTGTAATTTTCTTCTCTACATCCTCGTAAAATTGTGAGCAATCCATATTATTTTCTTTACAGTATATAAGAGCGGCAACCTCCACGGAAATATATCCCACTTCATTTTTTATTGCATTGATTTCCATGAGAACCTCCTTTCTGGATTTTCCACTTTTCTCACAGATATAATCCAGCATGAGTGTGAAAACATCCTCCTTAATCGTATATTTTTCCGAGTCCTCAGGGGTAAATATAAAATCCAGGGGAATTATGAATCCCTTAATTTCAAAGGTTGGAACATAATGCTCATTCTCTTTTTTGAGAAGATTTGCATCCACACAGGTTTTGAATGCTCTTCTTGCCTGATGCGGAGGAAGCCATCTTCTCTCATAGGAGAGAATATTGACAAAATCCTCCTCTTTAAGCTCTCTGCTCCCCTTCTTTTTTGAGACATACGCCACAAGCTGTTTTAGCTTCTCCATTCACAAACCTCCCTTCCTTTTATCACATAGATGTTCTCCATATTCAAATTTTTGGCTATTGCTGTAGAGGTCATCACTCTTCTTCCTCCAAGAGCCAGAAAGTTGTTAATTCTTTCAGGAGAATAGGATTTCAAAATTACACTATCAGTAAGCTCCAGAACATCCTTCAGGCTCTCTATGAAATATATATCGTTTATAATGGCATATTGGGCCCCTACAATTATCGTGTCCATTATATCCTCAACTCTCCGTGGAGCTGCATCTATCCACATATCAAATATCCCTGACAGAGAATTGTAAACTTTAAAGTTCATCTCCCTGCCAAGATGGGCATCGATATCTAAGAGATAGAGCTTTTCCTCCTCGCATCTCTCAATAAATTCTCCTATTTTCATCCCGTCAATTTTCTTCTTTCTGATTGTATGTATTCTCAGGCAATCCACAGAGGTAAAGGTTTTTACCTCTTAAAATATTTGTGGGCAAATCATTAATACTGGAAAAGAAGTTATGGAATCATGCATCTGAATGACCTGGGAGAGAGAAAGCTCATAAACAGGATATGGGATAAAATTGGCA
>JAGGTO010000056.1 GCA_021163705.1 Thermoplasmata archaeon
CTCTTGCACTCATGGGCACAGCGCTTACTCCTGCCGCACCTATCATCGGATTTATTCTTCCATGGGAGAGCACATAGAATAATTTGCCTAAAAGAACTCCTCCAGCGGTGGCGGTGGCAAATGCAACGACTCCCAGGAAAAGAATTTCGATAGTCTGAAGGTTGAGAAACTTATCTGCAGTCATCATATAGCCTACGCCCAATCCCAGAAATATTGTTGCTATATTTATCAGCTCATTTTGAACCGTTTTAGATAATCTCTCAGTAACACCGCACTCTCTGAGAAGATTTCCAAACATAAGCATTCCAACAAGAGGCAGGGCAGTGGGAACCAGCAATCCCACAACTATAGTTGTTATGATTGGAAAGAGTATTTTCTCTCTTTTGCTCACCTTTCTCAGGGGCTCCATAATCACATTTCTCTCTTTTTTTGTGGTCAGGGCCTTTATTACCGGTGGCTGTATTATGGGTACCAGAGACATGTAAGAGTAGGCAGCCACTGCTACAGCACCCAGTATCTCAGGAGCAAGTTTTGTGGCTGTGTATATTGTTGTAGGGCCATCAGCTCCTCCAATTATGCCTATGGCAGCTGCCTGATTCATATTGAATCCAAATATTAAGGCGGCTAGCATCGCACAGTAGATCCCTATCTGTGCTGCCGCACCCAGCAAGAAAGTTTTTGGATCAGCAAGTAATGGCTCAAAATCTGTCATGGCTCCAATTCCCAAAAATATGAGTAGAGGTATGGCCTCGGTACTTATAAGATACTTGTAAACTAAATAGAGAAAGCCCCTGGGTACATCCGTTATTCCGCTCATTGGGAGATTCACTATTATGGCTGAAAAGCCTATGGGCACAAGAAGAAGAGGCTCCATCTTGTATTTTATCCCGAGAAATACAAAAATGCCTCCTACAACAAGCATCACTATTTCCTTCCAGTTGAGGGCGAATATTCCCATAAGCTGGGTAAATAAATCTAGCATGGTAACTCACCCAATCACAGCTAGCACATCTCCCCTATTTACCGAGTCTCCCGGATTTACCCTTATTTCCTTCACCACACCATCTTTAGGAGCTACAATCTCATTTTCCATTTTCATTGCTTCAAGGATCAGAAGAACATCTCCAGATTTAACTGAATCTCCCACCTTCACCTTCACATCTAATATCTTTCCAGGCATGGGTGCAGTCACAGAGCCTTCAACATTAACCGCAGGGGCCGGGGATGAACTCGAAACTTGCGATGCTGTAGAATCCCTAGGGACACTTATGGATTGTGGTACAGCTACAGGTGCATTGGATGGCTGAGCATCGCCAATTTCCTCAACTTCTACCGTATATTCTTTTCCATTCACTACAACCTTAAATTTTCTCCTCATTTCCATCGCCTCATATTTTTTAATCTACCATAATATTTCCAGGGAGAGGGCTTAATACTAATTATCTTGAATTTTCTTCCTCTGAAATATAAAGAGAGAGCACCCATAATTGCTGCCACTGTATCTCTATCAATTCCCTCTTCTTTTCCAATTTCTCTCTTTTCCTCTTTTTCTACTTTCTCACCTTCTTCTTTAGATTGGGAAGGTTGCGATAAGCTTATTTCTTCCTTTACCAGATATTTTAAGGCATACATTATGGCTGCAAGAATGCCAAGAACTAAGAATACAACGCTTATTCCTATTCCACTGAGCAAAAGACCTTCACCTGCGCCTCCTTTTGGCACTTTGAAATCGATGGGAGAAATTGTAAGCGTTATGCTACCTCCTATGTTGTAAACAACTATTGTGAAATTCTCGCCTTTCTTATAATCCTTCAGCATGTGGAAATCCAGTGAATATCTTCCAGATTTTGTAACCCTCTTCTCCATTATAGTATCATTTCCCACCAGTATTTTTAGCCCGGCAATAATTGTTTCAGGGGAGATCTTAACACTTATATTGAGATTCCCCTCCATGCCTTTTTTCAGGTCCTGTAGCAATTTTGTTGAAATCATGGCCACCCCATTCTGGAGAGAGAGCATCAGAGAAGAGTTTAAAAGCTGAGTGGTGAAGTTCTCTCCGCTGAAATTCCAGTGCTGGTAAGAAGGCAAATAGGTACCACTTGCCGTAGAATATGGCAAAAGAAAAAGAATGAGGAGCAAGAGAGAGAGGAGCTTTTTTATCTTCATCTTCTCACCTACACGGGCATGTTACCATGCTTCTTCATGGGTCTATCCTCCCTCTTATTCTGCAACATTTCCAGCGCTTGAATTATCTTGGGTCTGGTCTCATGAGGATATATAACATCATCTATGTACAGGCGGGCAGCTGCCACATAGGGATTGGCAAATTTATCTCTGTACTCCTTTATGAGCTCTAATCTTTTTTTCTCCGGATCTTCCGCTTCCTTTATCTCCCTCCTGAAAACGATGTTTACCGCTCCCTCAGGTCCCATAACAGCTATCTCTGCGGTGGGCCAGGCATAAACCATGTCGGCTCTAAGATGCTTTGATCCCATCGCTATGTATGAACCGCCATATGCTTTTCTCATAATCACTGTTATCTTGGGAACAGTGGCCTCACTGTACGCATACAATAATTTAGCTCCATGCCTTATAATACCACCATGCTCCTGAGCCACACCAGGAAGATATCCGGGGACATCCATGAAGGTTATGATTGGAATATTGAAAGCATCACAGAATCTAACAAATCGAGCAGCTTTATCACTTGCGTTAATATCCAGAACACCTGCAAGAACCCTTGGTTGATTTGCCACTATACCCACACTTTTTCCATTCAATCTGGCAAATCCTATTACAATATTGGGTGCGAAATATGGCTGCAATTCGAAGAATGTTCCTCTATCAACCACCTTAGAGATCACATCCTTCACATCATACGATTTCTTTGGATCCTCTGGTATTATCTTGTCAAGAGAGTAATCCATCCTATCGGGTGGATCCCCCGTATTAATTACAGGAGGATCTTCCATATTATTGGAGGGAATATAGCTCAGAAGAAGCTTTATGAACTCTATGGCCTCATCCTCATTTCTAGCTATCAAATGTGCGTTTCCGCTCTTCTCATTATGCACCATGGCGCCGCCAAGACCTTCAAAATTTATGTCTTCTCCCGTAACTGCCTTTATCACCTGCGGGCCTGTAATAAACATGTAAGAGCTTCTGTCAACCATTATGGTGAAATCCATGATGGCAGGAGAGTAAACTGCACCTCCTGCACATGGACCCATGATAACTGCGATCTGGGGTATAACACCGCTTGCTATGGTATTCCTAAAGAATATCTCACCATAACCCTTCAGAGAATCAACACCTTCCTGTATTCTTGCACCTCCTGAATCGTTCAATCCTATAACAGGAGCACCGTTCTCCATTGCCAGATCCATTATCCTGCAAATCTTCTCTGCGTGCATTTCTCCCAAAGACCCTCCAAGAACTGTGAAATCCTGAGCATAAACAAATACAAGGCGACCATTAATGGTGCCGTATCCTGTTACAACTCCATCTCCAGGATATCTTTTCTTATCCATACCGAATTCTGTTGCACGGGATTTGGCAAACATTCCTATCTCCACAAAACTTCCCTCATCTAAAAGCTTTTCAAGTCTCTCTCTTGCAGTTAGCTTGCCCTTTTCATGCTGCTTCTTGATTCTCTCTTCACCGCCTCCCTCAAGCGCCTTCCTTCTTTTTTCATCCAGCATGGGTTATCACCTTGCCTATTGTCGAAGTATTTTTTCGTCTATAGATACACTCCACATAATTATAGTTTTCCATCATATCACCGTGGGAGCCCGGTACTCTCCATATACTTCCTTCAGGGCAGCCACTATCTCTCCCAGCGTTGCATAGCTCTTCACGCACCTGTAAATGTAAGGCACTATATTGTTTTTGTTGTCCTCCTCCTTTTCTGCCACCTTTTTAAGTTCATCCAGAGAGCTTTCGACTTTCCTCCAATCTCTCCTGCTTTTTATCTCCCTCAACCTCCTTATCTGCTTTTCGGCCACCTCTTCACTTACCTTCATTATTTCAATGTTGATTTCCTCCTCCTTATCAACAAACTTATTTACACCCACCACTATTTTCTCTCCCTTCTCTATCTCCATCTGAAATTTATATGCAGAATCGGCAATCTCCTTTTGAATATATCCACTTTCTATGGCCCTGGTCATTCCTCCCATATTTTCTATATTTTCAATGTATTTCATAGCTTGCTCTTCTATCTCATCGGTTAGCCACTCCACATAGTAACTTCCACCCAGGGGATCTATAGTATCTGCTACCCCACTTTCGTATGCTATTATTTGCTGAGTTCTCAACGCAATTTCCACAGATTTTTCAGTAGGTAGTGCTAGTGCCTCATCGTATGAATTTGTGTGCAAACTCTGTGTCCCTCCCAGCACTGCTGCAAGAGCCTGAATAGTCACACGAATAATATTATTTAATGGCTGCTGTGCCGTGAGCGTTGAGCCTCCAGTCTGTGTATGGAACCTCAGCATCCAGGATCTTGGATTCTTAGCATTGAACCTTTCTTTCATTATCTTCGCCCAGAGTCTTCGGGCAGCTCTGAATTTTGCAATCTCTTCAAAGAAATTGTTGTGCGATGCAAAGAAGAAGGATAAGCGGGGGGCAAATTTATCTACATCCACACCTCTTCTTGTTATCCATTTCACATACTCGATTCCATCTGCCAGGGTGAAGGCAACCTCTTGAACTGCATTGCTTCCCGCCTCCCTTATATGGTAGCCAGATATGCTTATGGGGTTCCATTTGGGAATATTCTCCGCACAATAAATTATCGTATCGGCCACAAGTCTCATGGATGGCTGCGGCGGAAATATATATGTACCGCGAGCAATGTACTCCTTGAGAATATCATTTTGGATGGTGCCTCGCAATTCCTCACTCTTGACACCCTGCTCTTCCCCTATTATCTGATACATGGTCAGAAGAATTGCAGCAGTTGAGTTAATGGTCATGGAAGTGCTTATCTTATTCAGGGGAATACCCCCAAAAAGTATGCGCATGTCCTCCAGGGTATCTATGGCAACTCCAACTTTTCCCACCTCTCCCAATGCCATTGGATCATCTGAATCGTAGCCTACCTGAGTGGGTAAATCAAAGGCCACACTCAACCCAGTTTGGCCCTGCTCTAAAAGATACTTGTATCTTTTGTTTGTCTCCTCAGCTGTGCCAAATCCCGCATATTGCCTCATTGTCCATAACCTTCCACGATACATTGTAGGATAAACTCCCCGAGTATAGGGATACTCTCCTGGAAAACCAAGTTTATCCAGATAATCCCAATTCTTTAAATCCACAGGTGTGTAAACTCTCTCAATTTCCTCTCCAAAATCCAAGAGAAATTTCTTTCTCTCAGGCTTTTTTTCGAGAAATTTTTTGAGGACCTCGCTTTCCCATCTCTCCCTCTCCTTTATTATCTTCTCAATTTCCATCTCTCATCCCTCCACAAGCTCTAAGAGGATCTTTGCACTCTTTGGATGAACAAATGCTATTTTTTTACCTCCGGCACCTATTCTTGGCTCCTTATCTATAAGCCTATAGCCCTTCTCCTCAAGATCTTTCATCGTAGCTTCTATATTCTCAACTTTCACAGCAAGATGATGCAAGCCTTCTCCTCTTTTCTCTAAAAATTTTGAAATTGGACTCTCTTCGCTTAACGGCTCTAAAATTTCAATTCTGCTATCTCCAATATGAATTATGCCCACCTTCACACCCTGCTCTTCAATCACTTCATATTCCACTTCAAAACCCAGATCTTTCCATATCTTGCATCCATCTTCTATATTTTTTACAGCTATTGCCACATGATCAATTCCCCTTATCATTTTTTAACACCTCCTTCTTGAGCATTTCAAAAAGCTCTTCTGTGGCCGTATAATAATCCTTTCTGCAGGATGCCACATCGTCTACCAATTCTTCAAACTTTCCACAATTCTTAATAAATTCCAAACCAAGCTCATCTAGATAATCCAAAAACATAGTCATCAGAAGCCCGCGGATTTTTTCTCTGTACCTGCAACTTTCCTTCCTTATATGCTCCTTTATTTTATCCACAAGCTCCTTTACCGTTGCTCTGTTGTACCCCACTGTCTTTATAATAGGAGGCATCCAGCCATCTCGCTTCTCTATATTATCTCTCAAATAGGCCTCAGTGAGCTCTGCTCCATCCAAATCACATTTGTTTATCACGAAAATATCCGCACTCTCAATTATGCCAGCTTTCATCATCTGAATATCATCACCCATGTTGGGCATGAGAACAAGTACTGTGGTGTGACATATATAGGAGACCTCAACCGCCATCTGCCCCGTTCCTACAGTTTCTACTATTATGTAATCCATTCCTGAAAGAGCCATGATCTTCAGAAGATCTTTCACCGTTCTCGACACTCCCTCAGGATTTTCCGCACAGCTCACACTTCTTATGAATACATTTGGATTTGTCGCATGCCTCTGCATCCTTATTCTATCTCCCAAAAGTGAGCCTCCTGTATATGGGGATCTCGGATCTACAAGGATAACACCTACCCTCTTCCCTTCCTCTGTTAAAATGGATAACACTTGATCTATCAGGGTGCTTTTTCCCACTCCTGGAGGACCTGTGAAGCATATTATTTTACCTTTAACAGGACAGGCAAAAATTTTCTTGATAATTTTCTTCCTTATACCTTCATCCTCTTCCATAAGAGTCATCATCTTCGAGAGAGCTATGCGATCACCATTTTTGATCCTCTCCAGCATATCCTCTATCATTCTGCCACCATCTCCTTTGCCTTCTCAACTATGTCCTTCAGCGAGCTTCCAGGCCCGAAAACTTCCCTTATTCCCATTTTTTTCAGTAGAGGTATATCATCTGGAGGTATCGTCCCTCCGCAAAATACAGGAATATCAACATTCTTTTCCCTTAGCAATTCCATCACCCTTCTAAAAAGTGGAATATGTGCCCCCGAGAGACAACTTAATCCTATTAACATCACATCCTCCTGTATTGCCGTCTCCACCACCTGCTCCGGACTTTGTCTTATCCCGGTGTAAATCACTTCAAAACCGGCATTTTTTAACGCCCTGGCTACAACTTTTGCTCCCCTATCATGGCCATCTAGGCCAACTTTTGCTATGAGTATTCTTTTTTTCATCAATCCCGATATTTCGACTAATAATTTAAGTTTTTCGTTAAAAAAATAACGATTTATAGAATTCTGTGTGCTAAATCATTCTTTTATGTTAAGCAGTTCGAAAAGGTCGACAGACTTTTTACCATCCCAGAGCTTTCTATCTTCCTTCTTTTCAGCCTTAAGCAATAGATACCTGTTTTTCTGCTTGAGAGGAATTATAAAATATTCCTCATATTCCTCGCCATTGTAGAGAACCAGCTTAACCTTGTTCTCACTTCTCTTTCCGCTCTCTGGATCCAGGTATTCATATCTCACAAAAGTGCCATGATCCACCATATTTCGAACTTCAACCTTCCCCTTCTTGGATACAGTTAGTACTTCTTCCGGATATTTCATAATTCAAAATTAATTTGAATATTTATCTCTTTTCCTTAACTCATGGGATAATTGGGAGCTTCGCTTATTATGTTCACATCATGTGGATGGCTCTCTCTCAAACCTGCGGAGGTTATCTTTATAAATCTCCCCTTTCTCTGCAGCTCTTCAATGTTTCTCGCACCCACATAACCCATACCTGATTTCATTCCACCTACCAGCTGGAATATTACCTCCTCCACCCTTCCTTTATATGGAACAGCCGCCTCAACACCTTCGGGTACAAGTTTGCCCTGTCCGAGTTTACCATATCTGTCGGATATACCTTTCTGAAGAGCCCCAACAGAGCCCATACCACGATACACCTTGAATTTTCTTCCACCTATGATTATTTCTCTTCCAGGTGATTCTTCAGTTCCTGCAAGCAGAGAACCAAGCATAACTGCATTGGCACCCGCAGCTATCGCCTTCACAATATCTCCAGAGTATCTTATGCCACCATCTGCAATAACTGGGATATTATGCTCCCTGGCAACATCGGCAGTCTGGCTTATTGCTTCCAGCTGAGGCACTCCAATTCCCGCAACAACCCTGGTGGTGCATATTGACCCTGGACCAATTCCAACCCTCAAAGCATCAACATCAAGGGAGATTAAATCCTCCGCAGCCTCCCTCGTTGCTATGTTTCCAGCTATCAAATCAACATCCACCATTTTCCTCATTTTCTTTATGCTCTCCAGTACCATCTCATTGTGAGCATGGGCTGTATCAATCACAATAACATCCACCTCTGCATCCACAAGTTTTTTCGCTCTTTCCAGGTCAAAGGGACCCACAGCGGCTCCCACCATTAAACGACCTTCTTTATCTCTCAACGCATTGGGATATTTCTCCCTCTTCAAAATGTCCTTTGCTGTTATCAGTCCCACAAGCCTGTCTCCTTTAACTATGGGAAGCTTCTCTATCCTGTGTTCATGCATGATTTTTATTGCATCCTCCAAACTTGTGCCCTCCTCCGCAGTTATAACATCCTTTGTCATCAATTTAGATACCTTTATCTTCTCTCCCCTGTAAAATCTTATATCTCTATTGGTAAGAATTCCAACAAGTTTATCATCTTCCACCACCGGTAACCCTGCAATTTTATTCTCTTTCATGATTCTTTCAGCCTCTTCTATGGTGGTCTCAGGAGTGACCACATGAAGATCCCTTATTATCAAACTTTCCTCCTTCTTTACTCTCCTTACCATGCTCACCTGCTCTCCGATTGAAATATTACGATGAATAATTCCCAGGGCACCAAGCTCCGCCAGAGCTATGGCCATTTTATGCTCAGTTACCGTATCCATGGGAGAGCTGAGAATTGGAATCTTTGCCTTTATATGTCTTGTGATGTAAGAAGAAACATCAATCTCCCTGGGCTCCACTGGACTCTTTGAGGGCAAGAGAAGAACATCATCAAATGTCAGACCCTCTTTGGCATTACTCAATTTCTCCTCAAACATATTTCTGTAATGCTTCCAGAATTTAAAACTTTCCCTCATTTTTGCTCTGTCGCATAAAGGGGAGGAAAAGGTACCTGCGAAGGGATAACGAGCTGAGAGAGAAATAGGCTCACAGAGAGTGAAAGATGTTGAATAAAGAGGCAATGATTATCCGGCGTGAGTAATAGCCTCACAATTCTCATTCCATCCATGATTATATGCCTCTCAGGCTCTTCTTTCTCCGTATCAACTTATACCTGTACTCTATGTATTCCGTTGCCCTTCCCATCTTGAATCCTGTGGAATCCGATATCACCATATTGCTGCTTACTCTGCATATTCCTTCAAGAATTCTGTAGTTCCTTATAAACGCATAGAGATAGCCCAGAAACACAAACAGGCTATCTCCATATTTATAC
>JAGGTO010000127.1 GCA_021163705.1 Thermoplasmata archaeon
AATTGTACGACAAGCAGGCTGAAAAATGATAATTTTTATTTCTTTGTGATGCAATAGGGGAAACATGGTTAAAATTTACATAGATTATCGGGAGAGGAGAATAAAAAGAATTCTTGAAGATTATCCTCTCGATATTGTGAATTTGCCCGTGGGCGATTATCTCCTTCAATTTGAAGGGTATGGTGTTCTTGTGGAGAGAAAAAGTGCCCGTGATTTCATAAGCAGCATGAAGAACAACCGCTTGTGGGAGCAGATGCGTCGTATGCTTGCACCTGAAGTTATGGAGATACCCATAAAGAGGAGAGCTCTCCTAATTCATGGCACATTTTCAGATCTCCTTTTACTTTCTGGTTTTGGCTGGAACCATATAATGGGGGCATTTATGGAAATTCAGTTCAAATACGGCATACCCATATTTCATGCGGAAGATGATGAATCTCTCCAGGAATTTTTTAGAATTCTGATAAAGAGGGAGGAGGAGGGGAAAAATGAAGGAGAGGTGGAAAAAAGATGGATGAGAGTTCTACCAAGGAGGGTTATGAGCGAGCAGGAATGGAAAATATACATTCTCTCCTCTCTCCCAAATGTGGGGGAGAAACTGGCAAAGAATCTCCTGAGGCGTTTTGGAAGCATAGAAAAAATTGCAAAAGCGAATATAATTGAATTGAAGAAGGTTGAAGGAATAGGTGATAAGAAAGCCAGACAAATTTACAGGATATTCCATTAATAGATTTCTACTATATCCATAAAGTCCCTTCTTTTGGGGCCTCTCCTATGGGTAATTATATAATTGTGAAGAGTAATTGCCGTAAGAATCATTCTCCGTGAGAATAGCACTATGATTTTTGAATTCAAACAACCACATTTGCTGGAAATTAAACTCTCTTTTCCCGGGACTTGAAAAGGAGATAGAATTCAAAGAGAAAACACTTAAATATTACCTGCCTATTCGTCCCTTAGTCTGGTGATAGGAATGAAGATGCCCAGAAAGATTAAAATGTACTGTCCTTACTGTAAGAGGCATACGATTCATACTGTTGAGAAAGTGAAGAAGAGGAAGGCAAGTGAGCTCAAGGCAGGTCAGAGGAGATTCAGAAGGGTAACTGCAGGCTATGGTGGCTTTCCAAGGCCAAGATACGAGGGAAGGGAGAAGCCTACCAAGAGGTTAAATCTGAGGTTCAGGTGCACTGAGTGCAATAGAGCGCATACTTCGCCTATGATTAGAGCAAAGAAGTTTGAGCTTGTGGAGGTGAAGTGATTGGCAAAGAAGGAGAAGAGTATAGATAAGGCGTTTGTTAAGGTTAAATGTCCCGATTGTGGTAATGAGCAGCTGATTTACATAAGAGCGAGTACCGTGGTGAAGTGTCATGTTTGTGGTGCAGTTCTAGCAGTTCCCACGGGAGGTAAGGCAGATATTAAGGGAGAAATTGTAGAGGTGTATAGGTGAAGAAGGGATATCCTGAAGTGGGAGAATTCGTGATCGGGACGGTTAAAACAGTAAAGCCATATGGTGCATTTGTTACTCTGGATGAGTATGAGGGGAAGGAAGGTTTTATTCATATAGGTGAGATAGCTACAGGATGGATTAAATACATAAGGGATCATGTGAGGGAGGGGCAAAAGGTAGTATGCAAGGTTCTTCGTGTGGATCCTGAAAGGGGGCACATAGATTTATCGCTAAAGCGGGTGAATGAGCACCAGAGGAGGGAGAAGATCCAGGAATGGAAGAATGAGAGAAAGGCCCAGAAATTGCTTGAAATAGTTGCTCAGAGGCTGGGTAAAAAAGTGGAGGAATGCTACGAAGAATTTGCCTATGAGCTCATGGAGAAATACGGGGGGTTATATCCAGCCTTTGAAGAAGCTGCAATAAACGAGGATGCTCTAGAGGATGAGGGTTTCAAGGGGGATTGGGTAAAAGTATTTGTGAATGTGGCAAAAGAGAACATTGTGCCGCCCTATGTGAAAATCTCGGGATATCTGGAGCTAAGTACATCTGCACCTGACGGGATAGAGAAAATAAAGAAAGTTCTTGAGAAAATTGAGGATGAGGATGTTACAGTAACATATGTTGGGGCTCCCAGGTACAGGGTAATGGTTAAGGCAGAGGATTATAAAACTGCGGAAGAGATTTTGCAGAGAGCAGCCAAGAAGGCTCTTGAGCTATTTAAGAAGATGGGCGGCGAGGGAGAGTTTCACAGAAGGTTGTGAAAATGCACACACTCATCCGAAAATGTCCCAGATGCGGAAGATACACAATGAAAGAAATATGTCCTTTATGTGGTGAGAAAACTTACGAGGTATTACCACCGAGATTCTCTCCGGAGGATAGGTATGGAAAATACAGAAGGATGCTCAAAAAAGAGGTGAGAAAATGGAGCCAATAATAGTGAAATATTTGGAAAGACCTGAGCTTAATGATCCTGTTTTAATTGAAGGTCTTCCGGGTGTAGGGAATGTTGGAAAGATATCAGCAGAATATTTAAAAGAGAAGCTTAATGCAAAGCCATTTGTAGAAATTTATTCAAAATATCTGCCTCCCCAGGTATTAATGAAAGGGGATGGGACTCTTTATCTGGTAAAGAATGAGCTTTGCTACTATAAAAATCCCAATGGTCGGGATTTAATAATCCTCGTGGGGGATTACCAGGGGATGAGCTCTGAAGGTCAATATGAGCTCTCCTATAAAGTCCTTGAGATTGTGAAGGAGTTTGGAACAAAGCTAATATTCACTCTTGGAGGCTATGGTACGGGACAGCTTGTGGACAAGCCCCGCGTGTTTGGAGCTGCCACAGATATTGAGCTAGTGGAGGAGATGAAAAAGTACGGGGTATATTTTTCCCCCTCAGATCCTGCGGGTGGTATAGTTGGTGCGGCAGGGCTGCTCCTTGGCCTCGGTTCTGTGGTATTTGATATGAGGGGAGTATGTCTCATGGGAGAAACCTCCGGATATTTCTCGGATCCAAAGAGCTCTCTGGAAATACTCAAAATAGTGAAAGATTATTTTAAATTGAATTTAGATCTGGAGGAGATGGAGCTCAGATCAAAGGAGATCACTGAGATAACTACCCAGCTCAAAGAGGAACAAAAAGAGGAAGAAAAGAAGGAGGATCTAGGTTACATAGGATGATTTTAAGGCAAACCTTAAATTTTTGAAACTGTTACCTCATCGAGGTGTTTCTTATGATAGACGAGATTGTGTACGCAATAAAAAAAGCTGAGACCCAGCTTTCTGAGGATACAGTGAAAGCATTGAAGGAGGCATATGAAAGAGAAACAAATCCCATGGGAAAAACACAGCTGGAAGCGATTCTAAAAAATGTGGAAGTGGCACGCAAGGAATCTCTTCCAATGTGCCAGGATACAGGTCTACAAACCTTTTTCCTAGAAGTGGGATATGATTTTCCATATATGAGAGAGCTGAAATCTGCACTTGTTGAAGCTGTGAGAAGGGCAACTCGTGAGATTCCCCTGAGACCTAATGCAGTGCATCCATTTCTGCACAAGAATTCTGGGGATAACACAGGAAGATTTGTTCCCTACATACACTGGGAATTAAAGGAGGGGGATGATGCCACAATTCATGTTATTCCAAAGGGAGGTGGCAGTGAAAATATGAGTGGCCTTTATATGCTTTCACCGGGTGTTGGCATTAAGGGTATAAAGAAGGCCGTGATAGAACACATATTCAAATCGGGAGGAAAACCCTGTCCTCCAACAATAATAGGTGTGGGCATCGGAGGAGGAGCGGATCTTGCATTAACGCTAGCTAAGAAGGCTGCAATTCTCAGGCCCATAGGCGTAAGACATGAGGAGGATTTTGTGGCTCAGCTGGAAGAGGAGCTTTATGAGATGGCTAACAAGCTGGGCATAGGAGCCATGGGGCTCGGTGGAGATACCACTGTGCTGGATGTTCATGTGGAATACGCTTACAGGCATCCGGCAACATTGCCTGTTGGAATTGTCACGCAATGCTGGGCCAACAGAAGGGCGAAGGTACATATTGATGCAAATGGCAAGGTGGAGGTGGTCTGAATGGAATATCATGAAAGGACGCCCATAGAAGATGCGAGAAAGTACAGGGTCGGAGATGTTATCTATGTCACAGGCGAAGTCATTCTTGCAAGGGATGAGGCGCACAAAAAGCTGCTGGAGGAGGGAGCTCCCTTAGATTTGAAGGGTAGCGTGATTTATCACTGTGGTCCCGTGGTCACAAAGGTGAACGGTGAGTGGAAGGTCGTGGCAGCTGGGCCAACCACGAGCATAAGAATGGAGATATTCGAGGATAAATTCATCGAGAAGTTCCATCCCGCCATAATAGTTGGAAAGGGAGGCATGGGAGAGAGAACGCTCAAAGCTCTAAAAGAGCATGGCGCAGTTTATGCCGCCTATACTGGAGGCTGTGGAGCACTTGCTGCCGAAAGGATAAAGGGCGTGAAGGAAGTGCACTTCCTTGAAGAACTGGGCATTCCTGAGGCGGTATGGGTATTCCGCGTTGAGGAATTTGGACCTCTCGTAGTAACTATGGACTCACACGGAAAGAGCCTCTACGATGATGTGGACAAAAATGCGAGAAAAAATCTGGAAGATATTTTGAAAAAGATAGAAAGATGACTTTTTCTTTATTCTTTCCTTTTTCTTCCCATCCACATTTTTGCAATCTTTTTCCACATTGATTTGTATTCATATCAAACTCTCATTTCTTTTTGCGCGCTCCATTTTTTCTTTTGAAAGTCTTATTATTTCATTCACTCCCTCAGGATTTAGCTTTTTCATTTTTAGGTATCCAGCGCGGGATGCGGATTGAAGTAAAGAGTATGCATATTCATCCCTAACGATTACACTTCTCCATCCGCTTTCGGATCCTGCATTACCAAACGATATATCGGCGCTTCGAGCAGTAAAATCATCACAGAATAAGCATGCGAATTTCACATCTTTTTTCACATTTTCTAAGGATTCTTCTATTATTTTGCCATTTATAAGTCTTATTATGAATTTATCAGATCTTATCTCTGCATTTTTTATTTCAGGTAAGGTAAT
This sequence comes from Thermoplasmata archaeon, assembly GCA_021163705.1. Taxonomy (GTDB): domain Archaea; phylum Thermoplasmatota; class Thermoplasmata; order Thermoplasmatales; family Aciduliprofundaceae; genus S014-41. The sequence continues at coordinate 5,041 of JAGGTO010000127.1, forward strand.
TCCAAATTTTCTTTCCACCATCGTTTTAAAGCCATCCTGTGTGAATGACCCCATACAGAAAAGCCCAATGACCAATTTAATTCTATTAATAACATCTCCAAGTTGCATAGGATATTCTTTTATATCCCGTATAACACGGCACTGACAGGGTGTACCTATGATCGCCACTTTCTCAAGTCTTTCAACTTTAAGAGCATCTATAATTGCGTCTACCATAGGTGTTATTACCCATTTTGTACCTATGGATGCGCGAAGATCATCACTATTTCTTGCAACTATCGCCTTTGGCTCCCAGTTTTCATCTGCTTTCACAACAATTGCACCGTCAATCTCATTTTTGTCCAGTGCATAGGCTATATATGCGGTTGTAGCTCCGAATCCCTCTTTGAGGGGCTTGACACTGAATACATCTATGTACTTCCCCAGATATTCATCTTCCATTCATATCACCTCCGCATTTTCTTTTCTTAATTTCAGAAAATTTCTAGGACATCTAAAATAGCAGGTGCCACACCTTATACATTTATCCATCCTAACTTCTGGTTTTCCTCTTATCATCTCTATCGCTTCTACCGGGCATGAGAGAGCACACATGCCACAACCCACACATAATCCCTTGGCAACAATTTCATCCTGAAGATCCTGACCGCTTGCACGCTTCTTTCTAGCTAAATTTTTAAACGGTATTAAATATTTATTGTTTCCAGCTATATATGCATTTAAAAATTTCTTAAGAATTTCAGCAGAGGCGGGACAACCTGGTATGGAATAATCTACCTTCACCACATCAGCAATAGGCAGAAAAGTTCGGTGATATGGCTGTGGTGGTTGATTACCCCGACAAAAACGTGTTATCCCCCCAACGCAGGCACAGGAGCCAACAGTAACTATTTTTTCACATTTCTCTCTCATTTTTTTGAGTGATTCCATATGCTCATCAAACTCCGCACACACCGATCCACTCACAAATCCTATATCCGCATCTTCAGCTTCGTCTATATCTCTACGATCTAATATATTTGGACAGTAAATAAGTTCTATATTTGAATTGCTCATAAGAGCCTCTAGAAAGGAAATCATACATCCGCTACAATCGGATAGTTTGACATACATAACTTTCATTGCATCACCCCAATATTTTTTACAACGCCATCTTTGATAACAGTTACATGAGTCGCACAGGATAAACACGGATCATAACTTCTTACTATTACCTCTGCATAACTATACGGTGCGCCTATAAGCGCTGTATCTATTACCGCCAAATTAAACATAGTTGGAACAATTATACGATAATCAACAATTATCCCATCATCTCGCAATTTGACAACATGTATATTTGTTCCGCGGGGTGCTTCATGCACTCCAACACCTCTCCCGTTTTTTGACGAAACAGTTGCTTTTGTTGGTGAACTCACATTAAGCAAATCACACAACTCTATGATCCTCTCACAACCTTTTATTGCATCTTCCATATACGTAATATTAACCATTAATGGTAAATTACTTGAAAATTTGAAAAATTTCTTCATTCGTGCCTTTGGCCCAACTTCTGTTAGTTCATTTCTATATAACACCACAGTTGCACCCGTTTCACCCCGAATTTCCTTAACATCATAATATTTCTCGGGCGGAACAACATTTAAATCAAGAAGATCTATTTCTTCTCTATCACCATAATATGGATGTGTCGCCAGTAATGGAAGATTAACATTACCCAAATTTTTGGGAATTTTATTTTCATCAACCATTTTTTCTAAAATCTCTTTTAAAAGATTTTCCAATTTTTCCATCAAATTCTTATATTTGATCGCGTTTCTTTCTATTTCTTCCTTACCTTTTTCACTTATATTTCGTCGCATTCCCCCTACACAGACATTAGGTGGATGAACAGGTGAATGCCCACTTATTTTTACAATCTCACCTGCACACTCAAGCATATTAAAGATATCCCTCAAAAGTTTATCATTTCCCTCAAAAAAATCTTTGTATAAAAACAACATATGTAAGGCATGACTCTGTAACCTGTTACCGAGTCCAGCAATTTCCCTTAGTATGAGACCATTCTCAGGAGGTATTACACCAAGCGCGTTTTCAGCAGCCTCAACAGCGGCTATTCCATGAGTTATATGGCATACACCGCATATTCTCATCGCACCTACGGGCAAAAATTCCAGCGTTTTACCTATTAACATTCTTTCAAATCCCCTTATTGGCATGAAAGGGTAGAAAAAACCTTTGATTATAACATCTTCATCATTCACATGAAGAACTAACTTCCCATCTGCTTCAATTCTCGTTACTGGATATATGGATTTCGTTATCATCATCTCTACATCTAAAAATTGAATATAAAATTTTCGTATATATCTTGCAAATAAACAACTTGCTCTTTTTTGCTCTCTGTCATAGCTGGTATCCACGTCTACATTCACTGGCAAGGTATGACATTAACCATGCTTCTTACTCTCTCCAGCATTTCGCATATCCTATCAAACCTAATATCGAGTTAACCTATCAGAGATACAGCAATACCGTACCCCGCAGTGCCAATGACTTCAAACTCTGCGTTTTCTATCAGAATCGCAGAAAAGGCATCATAGGCGCACAGTCAGTTTATCTCTTCTTATTCCACATTTTTGCAATCTTTTTCCACATTTTTACATATCCTATTAAGAATGGAATCTGAATCAATGGAGTAACTGCGGGTGGAATAGCCATTAAGCCCATTCCGGCACTCATCGCAATTGCCATTGCCGTTCCCTCATTCTTTCCCACGGAGGGAAATGTGATTGCCATGTGGTCACGATATGAAATACCAAGAGCCCGGTTCAGGTAGGTGAGAAGACCCAGAGAGATAGCGTAATAGAGAATCAGAGGCACCAGTGCTATCAGAACAATCTCCGGCTTCTTGGCAATAAGCTTCGCCTTTTCCATGAATATCAGAAAGACTATGATGTACATCCCAATCAGGGATATTGAGGGAAACAGAGGCTTTAGCTTTAAGAATCCCTTTTCCCCTCTCTTTTTAATGAGCCAGGAGCGAGTGAGGATGCCGAAGAACATAGGCACGAATACAACCTCAATTATTGTAACTATGAGAAGCATGGTGGGCACTGAAACATGAGAGGATGAGGCGTAAATCCACAGCCATCCTGGAACGGTTATTATTGCGAGAATGAAACTGAAAGCGACGATTATAGTTGCAAGTTCAATATTTCCTTCTGTGAAGCCTGTGTATGCGATGCTCATAGAAGAGCAGGG
>JAGGTO010000027.1 GCA_021163705.1 Thermoplasmata archaeon
GGAGAAAAAGTTATGAAGTAGAATATGATACACCTCAACGGGCGGAGGTTGCCGAGCTAGGTCAAAGGCGCCAGATTCAGGGTCTGGTCCCGCAGGGGTTCGCCGGTTCAAATCCGGCCCTCCGCACTGAATACCAGACTTCTGAAAAGTTCACAACCTCTACTTTCTGTATCTTTTTATTATTTCTTCTGGTTTATAGGCCTTTATTTCTTTTACATCAAAAAAGTGTTTATCGTAAGTGCATACCTCATTAATGTTTCTGTTTAGCATAAATGCTATATGAATTGCATCTCTCGAAGTTAAATCATATCTTCTCAGAATCTCCATTGCTTTAATTACATCACTCAATTCTATGGAGTATATACGAGGGATAAGCCTCATGATATTCTTTGCAAGTTTGATTCCTTTTTCTTTCATCTTTATCATCGTATATCTATGAAAAATTTCCTGTATAACCTCTACATTAATCACCGCCTCTACTTCCCCTATTGCAACCAATTTTAATAATTCTACAGATGGTTCTTTATTGGGATGCTCTTTTCCTGCAGCGTACATTATTATACTTGTATCTATGAATATCATTCTATTGCACCCTTAATTATCTCCTTCTCCATCTCCTCCCAGTCCGATACTGGCAAATTCATGTTACTTATTTCCTCTATTATCTTTAACTTTTTCTCAAATGCATTTATCAGATCTGCTACCACACGCTCGCCCATCAAATCTATCAAACCCTCAAATTTTTCCATCTTTTTAAAAATCACATCCTTTTATTTTAAGATTTCGTCTACAAAAATTTTAGCGTTTTCTGCTCGCCGGTTCAAATCCGGCCCTCCGCACTTCTGTTTTAAAATGAAAACTTAAAATCCACGGATAGTTTTAAATTTCATGGGAGCATAAACAGATTCATGGATCTTGAGGAAAAGATTGCTGGGGAAATTGTTCTATCCTCAAAGCCTGGAGCCACGATGAGGAAGTGGAGGGAGATTTTCAGAATATCGCAGCAGGAGATAGCAAGGCATCTTGGGATCTCAGCATCGGTTATAAGCGATTATGAATCTGGAAGAAGAAAATCTCCTGGGGTTGGTATGGTTCGTAAGTTTGTTAGAGCGTTAATGGAGATTGATGAAAGTAAGGGTGGAGATACCATAAAGAAATTCTCACCCACATACGGGGAGGAGGCAATAATAGATATGAGAGATTTTCCATACAAGGTAAGCCTGGAAGAATTTATGAGTGCAGCTCAGGCAGAAATCATAAACAAGGAGATTGAGCCCAAGAGACCCATATATGGATACACAATTCTCGATAGCATAAAGGCGATTCTTCATTACAATTCCTTTGATTATCTCAAAGTTTACGGATGGAGTATAGATAGGGTATTGATTTTCACAGGTGTTTATTACGGTCGCTCACCCATGATAGCGATAAGAGCACATCCTCTAAAACCCAGCGCGGTGGTGTATGTTCAACCACATAAAGTGGATGAGCTGGCAATAAAATTAGCTACAATAGAGAATATACCACTGGCAGTTACAAAACTGGATGTGAAAAAATTAAAAGAGAATCTCAGAGAGTTATAGGAATATTCTTCAAGATTTCGCCTCGCTCTATTTTTTCCCGCAAATTTTCTATTAAGGGATGCAGGCTCGTATCTCTCTCTATTTTTGGAATATTTATAGCCTTTCTTGCCTCAAGAATGTTGGGAGCAGACGCTCCCGTGAAATACAGTGCTTGATTTGAGCAGAGATACTCTATGGCCACAATATATCTCAAATTTTCTACTATCTCTCTGAGCTTTATTGCAGAGTTCATTCCCATGCTAACATGGTCCTCCTGATTCGCACTTGTAGGAATTGTATCCACACTTGCAGGATAGGCAAGAATCTTATTTCTATTGCAGAGCGCTGCTGCCGTATACTGGGGAATCATAAAGCCTGAATTTAAACCACTATTTTCTATAAGAAATGGAGGCAAATTGCTCAACTTTTCATCCACAAGCCTTGCAATTCTTCTCTCAATCATGTTTCCAAGATCCGTGAGAGCTATAGCCAGAAAATCCATAACAAGAGCAATGGGCTCACCGTGAAAGTTACCACCTGATATTGCCTCATCGAATATAAGGGGATTATCTGTGGCAGAGTTTATCTCTCTTTCTACTACGGATCTTACATAATTTATTGTATCCAGCACAGCTCCATAAACCTGGGGAATGCATCTCAGAGTGTAGGCATCCTGAACCTTTTCCTTCCTCGCCTTCTCCACTATTTTGCTCCCCTTAAGCAGCTCCCTCAAAATTTCTGCCACCCTTATTTGACCGGGATGTGGCCGGACTTCCATTATCTTGGGATCCAGAGCTTTATCTGTAGCTCTAAGAGCTTCAAAACTCATGGCGGCACTGACCAAAGAGTTTTTCATAAGTTCAAAAGAATCATACACGGCTAGAGATGCATAGGCAGCCATCAAGGATGTACCGTTGAGAAGCGCTAATCCCTCTTTCTCCTTTAACTCTATGGGCTCCAATCCCGCCTTTTCAAAAGCGATTTTTCCATCAAGAATTTTACCTTCGTAAAGGGCTTTGCCCTCCCCGATCATCACAAGTGCAATATGTGCAAGAGGTGCGAGATCTCCACTGGCTCCTACACTGCCAAATCTTGGAACGAGAGGGGTTACATGGTTGTTGAGCATATTTACAAGAAGCTCTACAACCTCCATTCTCACACCTGAGAATCCCTTAACAAGGCTATTTGCCCTTATCAGCATGGCTGCCCTCACAACTTCTTCCTCCATATATTCACCCACTCCTGAAGAATGGCTTCTTACCAAATTTATCTGCAACTCTCGAGAATCTCCAGGCGGTATTCTTTTTTTCACAAGATCCCCAAGTCCTGTTGTGATTCCATACACAACCTTATTTTCCCTGATTATATTCTCCACAACCTCTCTTGATTTGAGGATCTTTTCCCTGCTGTCATCCGAAATTCCCACTCTTTCACCGTATCTGACCACCTTGACCACATCTTCAATTTTCAGAGAATTGCCATCTATCAGTATCATAACAGGAGGTATGTGCTGCAAAATTAAAAATTTATCTCCTTCTTTTGAAGATTATCACCAGAAGAATTGTTATGATCATGACGAGAGCAACACTCGCAGTTCCCAGAACAAGCACCCAAGGAAATGATTTCTCTTCATCTTTTTCTGGCAAAGGAGGATAATGCACCATATCCAGATATATTACCTTGGAATTTTTAAGATTCTCCTCCCCCGCTATGTATACCAGCGAGGTAATGTTTCCATATTTTTTTAAATAATCCGAGGATATCCAGAATGTTACATTGCCTCCGTTTATGGAATAATTATTAAAAAGATAATTTAAGCCTGATGAGGATTTGAGAAAGCTCATCTTCTCCTCCTTTTCCTCCCAGGAGATGAGATAGAGATGCACATAACCTTCAGAAAGGGTGATATTCACCTCATAATTTTTGGTATTATTTGATGGGGATAGATCAACATTGCCTGCAACCCTGAGCCAGAAATACTGAATCTCTTTCTTCTCATATGCCCCAACCTCCACTATATCAAAACTGGGATTTTCAACATCTTTAGAATCACTCATATTAAATTGGAGAGCATGAGCATAGGGCAAAAGAAGAAGAATAAAAACTAGAAAAGATAGTAGGCTTATCTTCATCTCCTCACCTGTTCACAGGGGCAATTTTCACATCGGTGAATTCAATATGTGGATATACTCCCTTTCCCATGGCATAAATCATTCTCTGCTCCTTGCTTATTCTTTCAACCCTACCAAGAAGATCGTAAACATTTCCCGACATCATGAAAACTGTTGAGCCAGAAATCTCTCCATCCTGAATTCTAAATGCAGGATTTGCAACCACATTGAAATCTCCGGTGGCAGGATTGCTTGAATGAGCACCCTGTAGCAGAGAAACAAGATAGCCATCTTCAATATCTCCTATCATATCCTCAACAGGAATATTTCCCTCTTTTATCACAAGATTGTGGGGTGCTATTTCAATTCCCCCGGTTTTAAAGCTTCTGTATCCATTTCCAGTTGAATCTATTCCCTCTATTTTTCCCCAGTAGTTATCCCAGAGAAAACCTTTGAATACTCCATTTTCAAAAATTGTGCTTTTTTGTGTGGCAACACCCTCATCATCTGCAATTATGTTCACAATGCTCATTGGATGCAGAGGATCATCCTCAATGGTCAGCTTTTCACTCACAACCCTATCATTCAGCTTATCCTGAAGATAGGATGTACCCTTTACCTTTCTCTCCCCCTTTATTGA
>JAGGTO010000049.1 GCA_021163705.1 Thermoplasmata archaeon
CTGGAAATAGAAAATTGAAAAGAGGAGATTTTGTGCTTATGGATTTTGGAGCAAAATACAGGAAATACAATTCTGATATCACAAGAACATTTGTGTTTGGAAGAGCAACTGAGGAGCAGAAAGAGATGTATCAGGTGGTTCTTGAAGCCCAGAGAATTGGAATTGAAATGATAAAAGAAGGAGCACATGGTGCCGAAATAGATACAAAGGTTCGAGAGTATATAGATTCAACGAAATACAGGGGAAAGATGACTCACTCCACAGGTCATGGATTGGGGCTTGCCGTTCATGACCATGTTGGACTTTCAAAGTATAAGGATGTTGTCCTTCGAGAGGGCATGGTTGTCACTGTTGAACCGGGAGTATATCTCCAGGGGTTTGGTGGTGTGAGAATAGAGGATGATGTTGTTGTCCGTAGGGAGAGAGGCGAGGTATTGACCACTGCAAAGAAAGATGAGCTAATAGAAGTTTCCTGACGAAAACTATTTCTCATATCTCTCCATTTAATTTTTATGAAATATGTTAAGGACCTGGTGGATGGAGAAAGTGTGGATATCCTCCTAGCCGTGAGAAAAAAATTAGGTTTGAGAGAGTATAGAAGCAAGTTTGGCAAATACTTTGTCCTTGAAGCTGGAGATAAAACTGGCAGTATCCTTGTAAAGTACTGGGGTAGCGATGAGAAGATAACTGAGGAGCTTTATCAAAGCATAAAGGAGGGGGATGTCATAGAGGTGAAGGGTACATATCAAAAAGATAATACCCCTTACATCTCTGTGGACTCGGAATATGAGGATCTGGAAATTGTGAAAAATTACAGCCCCGAAAGATTTGTACCTAAGACTGAAAATATATCCCGAACTATGGATGAAATATACCGAATCATTGAAAAGGTGGAAGATGTTCATCTCAGTAAACTTCTTGATTCATTCTTCTCCGATGAGAACTTTGTGGAGGAGTTTCAAAATGCCCCGGGATCTTCATCTGGTCCATATGCCTATATAGGAGGTTTAGCTGAGCATACCCTCAATGTCTCTAAGCTATGCGATAGAATTTCCGAGATTTATTCTCTCAACAGGGATCTACTGCTAACGGCAGCCATCCTCCATGATATAGGAAAGATTGAGGCATATGAGGTGGATACCTCAATAAAAACTAGAGATTCTGCCAAGCTTCTGGGCCATACAGTACTCAGTTACAACATGGTGGAGGCAAAGATAAGAGAGATCGTTGATTTTCCTCAGACTCTTAAAGGACAGCTTCTCCATGCCATTATCTCTCATCATTCCCCAATAGTGGATAATGTGCCCCAGAGAATAAGGACCAGGGAAGCATACATCCTTTTCTATGCCAACATGCTCGATAACTCTCTTAAAGAGTTTGAGATGGAGGGTGAAGAATGGGCCTATTCCAGAAGAATGGGAAGGGAGATCTACCTAGGATTAGAGCAAGAATAGAACTTGAATTCGAAAATGAGGATAAGGCTGAAAGAATATTGAGGAGCATTGAAGTGGATAACTATGAATTCATAAAATGCCATAGGGAAGGTTGCAAAATTATATGTGAATCTTCTGCATATAAAGCAACCTCCCTTCTCCATACCCTAGATGATTTTCTTGCATGTATTATCCTCTCCGAGGAGGTCTATCGTAATATCTGATCTTTTTACGAATATGGGCAAAGGCCATCACACCATAAAGAATTGCAAGAATTAATGGCACCAGATAAAAGAGCTCGTGCATCCCTTTAAGTATTATTGGTATGGAAGCGATGAGATTAAAGGATGAGTGCATGCTCACAGCTATGAGATATCCTTTCAGCAGAGAGCCTTTTTTAAACTTCTTTAAAGAGTAGCCCAGCCCTGTCATGGCCGTGGCACTTCCATGCAGAAGAGCTGAAGATAGGGATCTTATAATGGATACCATTAGCCAGGATACTACACCGCCACGAAGCAATGCTGCGATCTCATAGAATAGATTCTCCGTAGCTGCAAATCCAAATCCTGAGGAGGCTCCATAAACCATTCCATCCTCTATTTCATCCACATATCTCCGGGATGTAAATATTCCATAGGCCTTGGTTGCCTCCTCTATAAATGGTGCTATAACAGCTGCCAGTACTATGGCATCGATACTCTTCCTGTATCTCGCTATAAACTCATATTCCCTCAACAATGTAAACGAGGATGCATAAAAATTGGTGGCCACAAACTCTAAAGTTGCAGCCAGAACTATGCCTAAAGAGGCCCCTGCAAAAAAGGATCTTACCACCGCAAACCATGGCTCTCTTTCATATCTCTCGGTATTTCTTATTAGAGCCATATAAATTAATGAGGGAAGAAATGCAATCAAGGAGATAATGGATAAAGAGAGCAAGTCCATAGAGGATAAACTCCATCTCCCTATATTACCTTTACTTGAACACCATACCCGTTTCCTTGTACCATAGCACAAGATCCAGATGTGCCATGGATATGCCTATCTTTTTGCTAAACCTTCTCATTTTCTTCTCTATTTCCAGATATTTCCTGGGCGTTAGAGTTTTTGGCATCTCCTCTATGACCTTCAATTTCACAAGATTTCTTAGAATGTGTCTATCGAGTATGGCAAAATCCTCTCCCAGGCCGATATTTCTTAGAAAATGACTTGCCTCCTTGTAACCCAAACCCCGTATATTTTTTACCAGATACTCCCTTATTTGAAAGGGTGTTGAGAATTGGATAAGCTTATCCTTCACTTTCAACTCACCATTTACACTAAAAAATTCTCTGGCATTAACTATGTTTTTCGCCTTTGTATATTTGAAACGAACCCCTTCAAGATATTTAACTATATCCTGACCATTACCAAACCATAGAACCCCAGAATCTCGAAGATTCTCTATGGCCCTCCAACATACCTTAGCCTTGGATTGTGGAGTTAAAAGACAGAAAGAGAGCTCTACAAATAATTCTTTATCATCTCCCTTATCCCATATTGCTCGAAACTCTCTGAGCCTTTTCACAATCTCTCCTTCTATTTCTCGATGAAGCTCCATTATTTGCCCTCTCATCGATTGTATAGAGATGAGCAACTACTAATCTTTTTCCTTGACTTCCATTACCTTTATATTCCAAATACTACTACAGAATTCTATGGATCCAGATATAGAGAGGATACTTAAAAAACAGGGATATGCCATCGTTGGAAGACATAGCGCCGTTAAACTATGTCATTGGCTTCGGGAAAGTTTGCTTCATAACAGACCCTGCTATAAGCAAACATTCTATGGAATAAAGTCTCACAGATGCATTCAGATGAGTCCAGCCGTGAATAACTGTACTCAGAACTGCCTCTTTTGCTGGAGATTTCAGGGATTCAACGAAGTTTATCTAAGAGAAGTGGATGACCCGGAGTTCATTGTGGAGGAGAGCATAAGACAGCAGAGAAGATTGATCACAGGATATAAGGGAGATCCCAGAGTTACTCTGGAAAAATGGAAGGAGGCAATGGAGCCGAAACATGCGGCCATCTCGCTCATAGGTGAACCGACCTTATATCCTCGCCTGGGTGAACTTATAGAGGAATTCCATAAAAGGGGCATAACCACATTCTTAGTTACTAACGGTACAATGCCAGAGGTTCTTGAGAATCTGGACCCTCTACCCACTCAACTCTATGTAACTGTGGCAGCTCCAAATGAAGAAATTTATAAGAAGCTTTTAGTGCCTCTCATAAAAAATGGGTGGGAGAGATTGAAAAGAACTCTCGAAATTTTACCCTCCCTAGATACTAGAAAGGTCATTCGCCACACTCTAGTTAAAGGATGGAATATGGAAGGATATGAAAAACACTACGCAAAACTTGATGCTATTGCAGATTCAGATTTCATAGAACCCAAGGCATATGTATTTGTAGGATATTCCCGCGAGAGATTGAGCATAGAGAACATGCCATCCCATGAGGAGATAAGAAGTTTTGCAAACAAACTCGCGGAAGAAACGGGATATTCCTTCATCTCGGAGAGAGAAGACAGTCGCGTTGTTCTTCTCTCCAAGCATACATCGGAGGATAAGATAAAGCTGAAACTGTAAGGCTGCTTTTATAGATGCTACTTCTTTTTCCCGGAGGTGTGTTTATGGAAGATGAGAGTCTGGAAGTTCTCAGAGCCATAGTGGAGCTGTGCAGAGAAGTGAGCCACGCTAAATCAATCCTCTCTCTGCAATAAGTGCCGCACCTATGGTACCGCTTTTTAGTGACTTTGCCCTCTCAAAAATTATGTCGTCGGGGGTGATGTAGCTTAACAGCTCCTCAAGCTCTGCAAGAAAAGAGGGGATAAAGTAATCGTATGCCTGAGAGATGCTGCCACCAATCACCACAATCTCAGGGTCAAAAAGCTGTATTGCAGGGGCCAGCCCATACGCCAGGGTCTTTCCGTAACTTTCGAAGAATTTCAGGGCATCCTCATCTCTATCTTTCGCTCTCAGATACATATCCTTTGTTCCTGCGTATCTTCCTCCAATCACCGTTTCAAGGCACCCGGTCTTTCCGCATTCGCATCTTCTCTCCGAATATTTCTTGATATGTCCTATTTCAAGGGCGCTTCCTCTGCCAACATAGGGCATTCCACGCACAACCAATCCTGCACCCACACCTGTACCAAGAGCAACGAGAAGCAGGGGGTCGTATTTCTCATCCCTTAAATAGTACTCTCCGTACGCGATGGCACTACAGTCGTTCATATATCTTGCATCCATTACTATATCTTTCAGCTCTCTGCCGGTGAGCTCCTTTATGTGCGGTGCCTTCACACAGATCCCGTCCCTTATGTAGCAGGGAACTCCTATACCCACCACGCTCTCTCCCGATTCGCGGATTATGCTCTTCAGCGTCTGGATAACCTCACCATCCTTCGTTTTGTAGCTCCACTCCCTGGTTATTCTGCCATCCTCAACAACTGCGGCTAGTATCTTGCTGCCACCCACATCGATGCCGAGGGCCATAAATGCAAATTGGATTATCGTTTTTAAATCTCATGGCAGAACACTGACAGGTTAAAGTTAATATGGTGGAAAAGCGATAGCTATCTCATGGGTGGCCAGATAAGGTTGGTAGAGCATATCATCTCCCTGTTCCTCAAACTTGCACTCTTCGGATTATTCATATGGAGCATATACAGAAGAGAGTATATCTGGGCCCTGGGATGTCTGCTCTCGCTCCTCATTTGTCTAATCCCCACCATTCTTAAGAGAAGATGGAAAATTCATCTCCCCATAGAACTGGAGCTTTTAATTGTCCTGGCCCTATTTCTGCACTCGGGAGGTGGTGCTCTCAATGCCTACAGAAGCATCCCGGGATGGGACCACATAACTCATTTTCTCAGCACAGTGGTCATAACACTCATTGGCTTCATTCTCATGGCCATAATTGACGCTTATACGCCTGAGATAAAATTCAACACTCCGCTGCTCATATTTTTCATAATAATCTTTTCCCTGGCCATGGGAGTTATCTGGGAATTTTTCGAATTCGCCTCAGACCTTCTGTTTGGAACACATGCACAGCTGAACAATACGGATACCATGCTCGACCTCTTTTTCGATTTCATCGGTGGGATAATCGTTGCGATTCCTGGAGC
>JAGGTO010000076.1 GCA_021163705.1 Thermoplasmata archaeon
CCCCTGGGATTTTATAGTATGGAGGCAATAAGAGAGCTGGGATTCAAGCTCAAGAGCATAGTGGTAAAAAATATCGAGGAGAACAGGGGAAAGAGGGGGCAGAGAGCTTTATGGAGATACCGTGCCTTGAAATATGGCTACTATGTGTTCAAGCATGAATACATTATGTTTTTTGTGAAGAAATGATGCCCTTTTTCGGCCTATCAAAAAATAATAAATAGGAGTAAGAACATTTCACTCCGGTGATTGCCATGCTTGATGAGAAGGTTGATTCTTTAAGAATTTATGTTCTGGCGGAGGATTTTGCAGGCTACAGCAGTCTTTTCTGGGCACAGCATGGGGTATCATTTCTTCTGGAGATGGAAATCGAAGGAGAGAAAAAGCATCTCCTTTTTGACACGGCAAGTTATTCAGAGCCTATACTGCACAACTTAAAGCTTCTTAAGAAAAATATTGGAGAGGTGGATTATATAGTGATTTCTCATAATCACTACGACCATACCGGGGGACTTCCGGGAATAATGAAGGAAATAAACAAGGAAATTTCCATCTTTGCCCACCCGGAAATATTCAAGGTGAGCTTTTCTGTGGACCCATTTTTCCGCTACATAGGACCGCCAAAAAATCTCAGAGAGGATGTGGAAAAGTATGGAGGAATATGGATATTGAGCAGAGAGCCTATCTACATAGCACCTGGTGTATTTACCCTTGGAGAGATTCTGGATGGTGAGAGAGAAGACTGGGAGAAGAGCAAAACCCATGTGGTGATGGTGAAGGATGGTAGAAAAGTGGAAGATAGGATGAACGATGAGATAGGCCTAGCAGTACTTACCTCTAAGGGCCTAGTGGTTATAGGTGGCTGCTCTCATCCTGGAATAGTTAGCATGGCGAAAAAGGCCATGAAGCTTGCAGAGGTGGATAAAGTATATGCAGTGATCGGAGGATTTCATCTCGTAAATGCGGATGAGAAGAGAATAGAAAATACCGTGAATGCATTCCGGGAGATCGGAGTGGAGCATATATACACAGGTCACTGTACAGGACTAAATGCAGAATGCGAGTTCAAGAAACAACTCGGAGATAAGTTCCACAAGCTACATGCAGGAATGATTATAGATTTAGCATAAATATTTTATATTCTTCTTTCCTTTTCACTTTATGGATTTTATCCTTAGGCCTGTGGGATTCATCCATCATCATTCTGATTTGACGTGTCTCTATATTTTACCGGAGTATTGGGATGCTATGGATGGTTTGAAGGAGAATATGCTCATATGGATACTTCTGTGGTTACATGGGAGTGATTCCCCTGAGAAGAGAAAAATAATGAAGGTTCACTCCCATGGTGAGACCGGATATCCTCTAAGGGGCGTATTCGACACCCGTTCTCCCGTGAGACCAAATCCCATTGCTCTTTACCGAAGGAAAATAATCAGGATGGAAAAGGGGAGAATCATAGTTAGAAAAATGGATGCGTATGAAAACACTCCTATAATTGATATCAAGCCATATTCTCCCTCCCTCGACGAGGAAGAATAAATACAGGGGATACAATAGATTTACTTAAAAAAGAGCGAAAGATAAATTAAGAAGTTATCTATAATCCCTTCAGAAGAGCGGGGGTTGTCGAGCTTGGCCAAAGGCGCTGGCTTGAGGGGCCAGTCCCGTAGGGGTTCCTGGGTTCAAATCCCAGCCCCCGCATTTCTTCGGGTTTTGCGGGTTTTTCAAGGTTTTCGTGGACGTCGTCCTCTTCCATCTACCGCACCTCCCGTGTCCTTAATGAATAAATTGAGATAGTGTGCAAAATTACCATTAATGTGAAGTTTGCCATCATTATAGGTTGAGAGAAGCCTTACACCCTCAATAACTCACAGCCCACTCACCACCAGTATCAGGAACAGCAACCTGTATTTTCTCATCTCTCATCTCACAAGATAATCTAAATCTCCTGACACGTTTGTGATAATTTCTCCCCTATTTTTTCTAACAATCAATGTATCTGAGTGTCTGAATCCCCCGACTTGGGGTATATAAATTCCAGGCTCAATGGTGATTACCATATTTTCCCTTAAGATGGTATCTGAGTCAAATCTTATATAGGGAGGCTCATGAACGCTTAACCCAACACCATGGCCAGTTCTGTGAGGGAAATATTGAGCATACCCATTTTCTTCGATAATCTTTCGAGCTATAAAATCAATTTCGCCTGCTCTGATCCCATCTTTCACATTTTTTTCAGCGATCTTTTGTGCTTCAACCATTACCTGAAAAATTTCTTCATACCTTTTTTTTAAAGGTTTCAAGAAAAATGTTCTTTCGCATTCGGCTCTGTAACCATTGAGGGAGACCTGCCTACTATGGATTATTATATCTCCCTTTCTCAGTTTTCTAGAAGTAGAAAACACATGGGGTAACGGAGTTCTTTGAGATCCAGAAGGGGACATTGCGAAAAGAGATAGCCTGAAATTGGGAAATTTTAAGCCAGCTTCTCTCAGAATGGCATGGTTTCCTGCAGCATCTATCTCCAATTCTGTTATATCTTCCTTAGCAAACTCTATGCTGTTTTTGACTCCGATGTCTGCCAGGTATGCTGCTTTTTTTATCAATTTAATCTCTTCATCATCCTTTATCATGCGCATTTTCTCGATGTAGGGAGCAACATCTATCACGGAAAATTTTTGAAATATTGCTCTGAAAAGAGATAAAGGCATCCTATTTTCCTCTATCCCAATCCTTCCAGAGATATCAAGCAAAATCTTTTTGAGAATTGTGTATGCATCATTGTGGAAATAAGGGACCTCCCCATATGTATAGATTTTTTCAGCGAAAGACTCTTCCTGAGCATGCAATTTTTCAAGTTCCGGAACGATCATTTCCACCCTATCCAGAAATATAAGAGTTATTATTGGTCGAGAATAAACCACCGCGTAGAAGTTGGTGAAATAATACTGATTTTCTGGGTCTATAACCACGGTGATCTCTAAATTATTTTTTTCCATATACTCTCTAAATCTTTTCAATCTTTCACTCTGCATAAGAAGAGTATTGGAGGAAAGAATAAAACATTTGCTTCAGAGACCGAAGTAAAGAGAGATACCGTCAAGGATATATTGAATTGCAAAGGCGGTTACAAGAAGTCCCATCACCCTCGTTAAAGCCCTTGATCCTTTCTCACCTATGAATTTCATTAGATAGCTAGCACTTAAAAATACAGCGGCAGTAATTATTAAAACCATAATTATTGAGAGGATCACAAGGGATACTTGAGATTGATATCTACCCATCAAGATGATCACTAAAGATATCGCACCTGGACCTGCCAACATTGGTGTGCCAAGGGGAACAATACCTATATCTCCCACCTCCTCATGAAGCGCACCCCTTTCTCCAGTGCTTCGAGGCTTATCTCCTTCCCTCACCATCTCTGTACTGACAAAAAGCATGAGCAGACCTCCAGCAATCATAAGTGCCTCAATGGATATGCCCATAAAGTCAAGTATATATATACCAAGAAATGCGAAAAAGAGCAGTAGTAACAGAGAGGTGATGAATGCTTCTTTTATCACTCTTCTTTTCTGTCGCTCACTGAATCCGGAGGTGAGAGCTATATAGAGAGGAAGAGCTGCAAATGGGTCAATAACTGCGAAGAGAGGGACGAAGATATGGAGGAACGTATTTAGATCCATACGTATCTTAAGTTCCTTAAAGATAATAAAATTTAAGATGAAATCTCCTTAGAAAGGGTTTCCAGTTTTCCCATAATCATATAAACCATCGTTCTGCCATGCACTGGAATATTCGGATCATTTGCGATTTCATCCAGCGCAAATATGGCACTTGCCACCCTGACATCCAGTGCATTCTTTTCGTTTGTCAAAACATCTCTGGCCTGGGCAATTCCTCTTCTTATGTTTCTGGGCAAAGAGGTATCTTCAGAAAGTTCCTCCATCATCTCAACTATCTCTTTATATAGAGCTTCTTTCTTCGTCATTTTCATCACCTCATTCAAATTTTATTCCTCTCTCCTTGTAGATATTTATTACCATCATCGTCTCGGTTTTTATTACACCATCAATTTTGGAGAGCTTGTTTATTATGAAATCTTTAAGCTCCCCATATGAAGGAAATTTCACCTTTAATACTATGTCATATTCTCCAGTTACTAGAAATATATCCTCTACGGTATTGAGATCTACCACCGCAGAGGTAAAATCATCGATGCTCTTGGTATCAACTTTTACCCCTATAAGGGCAGTGACTATGTATCCTTCCTCGTAGTACTGGTTCATTATAACATCCTTGTCCTCCATAACCATCACCTTGGGCATTAATATCCCTTCATCTATTTATATTTTTAGAAAACACAGCAGGTTTCTCGTATTTCAACCTTTATATTTTTCCCTTTTATATATCGCAAGGTTTTTAGAGATGGAAGAGCTATACCTTTATATCCAAGATCAACAGCAAGCTTTTCAATTTCTATCATTTTGCGAGGTCTCATACATCCAAGCACCAGTTTTTCAGGATTAATTTTCTCAGATGCATAGATAAGGATTTCCTTTACCTCTTCCTCATCAATTTTCACATTTTCCATAGGTGTGCCCTTAGTAGGTATAAGAACTATAAGCACAAGATTGGAGAAATTTTTAAGCTTGGAAATGTGATCTATGGCTCTCCATTCTCCCTCTATCTTGCCGAAATCCAGCCCAATAATTATGTGAGGAGAGTAGGATAATCCTGATTTCTCTAGAACTCTGAGAGCGTGAAAATAATCCTCTCTCGTTCTCTCTATTCCAATAACCCTTTTTACAGTTTCGGTGGAGCCAATTATATCTATGGAGATTTGATGAGGTGCCATAAATTTTAGATACCCTATATCCTCTTCATCGATTAGCCCGGTGTGCACATTTATGAGAAGCTTTGTGGTTTCTCTAATCTCTCTCATCACATCAACAAAATTTCTCAGAGGCACTTTCCCAGTGGGCAGAGAACCACCACTCAGAAGAAATCCATTTATCTTATTTTTATTCTCCTCTACAAATTTTTTAAGCTCTTCTGGATTTCTCGCAGGTATCATATGCCTAAGATAGTGGCCCATACAGTGCTTACATTTCAGCGTGCAGAATCTTCCAGTGATAGAAAGCGATGGAAATTTGTTTCCAGGAATATACGCCAGCATCAGTGCTTTATGTGATTCCCCTAAATATTAATTGTGGTACTTATTGATTTGTTAATATTTTTTGCTGTGAAGAGGATAGAATACTTTTGAACAAGATACACCACTCCAAAGAGAGGTGAAAGGAGCTGAATCCAGAAAGCAGAAAAGGAGAAAAGAGATGTAGGTATGAGAAGATACTCTGGAATTTTGATACACGGGGGCTTACACAGAATATGCAAAAGAGGGAAAAATTAAGAGGCAGAGATTTGAAGCTGATAATATTCCACATTTCC
>JAGGTO010000028.1 GCA_021163705.1 Thermoplasmata archaeon
CCAAATAATCTGCCAAATGGTCCTATTATTTGTGCAAACTGACCGATGTAGCTTGCCTCACTCCCGTATTCTACTCCCCAGGGCAAGGCTGCCAAAAGCCATATTATACCAGCAGCTCCAATTATTATAGTTCCTGCCTTTTTTAAGAAACCCTCACTTTTCTCCCACATATGAATCAATACACCCTTTAGTGTGGGCAATCTATAGGGAGGAAGCTCCATAACAAACGGCTCCACTTCACCTCTGAATATTGTTCTGCTGTAAATATAGCCGAGAATTGCAATTACCACAAAGGATAGGATGAGGAGAGACCATAAAACCAGCGCCTGGTTCTTGGAGAAAAACATACTCGTGAGAAAAGCAAAAACCTGTATTCTTGCACCACAGGGAACCAGAGGATTCAGGGCCATCGTTAGCTTTCTCTCTTTCTCATTTCTTAAAGCTCTGGTGCTCATTATTGCAGGAACATTGCAACCCAGACCAAGCATGAGGGATATTATACCCCTTCCTTCCATCCCTATTTTTCTCATTATTCTATCCATCAGAAAGGCTATTCTCGCTAGATATCCCGAATCTTCCAGGAAGGAGAGAATTATAAAAAGAAGCATTATTATGGGTGTGAATGTGAGCACGGCCCCGAGTCCTCGAAGCATTCCATAGTTGATAAAGGAGGAGAGCCACGATGGCATAAATGTGGCCATCCATCCATACGAGATATCAACAAGCCCAAGTATTTTGCCACCTCCACTTAAATTTTTGCCATTGAATATCAGATCAATTGCATCTTGAAAAGGCACGGCCACTTCAAATACAAAATTGAAGGAGAGGTACATTATAACCAGGAATATTGGTATTCCAAATATTTTGTGCGCAACCACATGGTCAATCATATCAGTTATGGTGACCCCTCCAACATTGATTGGCTCTGCAACCTCGTGGAAAAGACCATGGGAGAAAGAGTACCTGAACGATGCCATAACCGTTTCTATATCCTCCCCGTAGATATCCTCTATCTCATGCCTTAGATGCTCGGCAAGATGAATTATACTTTTTGCATTCATTCTCTGAAGTTTTCTTATGACTTCAACATCTCCCTCTATTAACTTGATTGCATGCCATCTCACATGCTCCTCCATTATCTCCTTCAATCTTTCCTCCAGAACTTTGATTCTCTTTTCCACATCCTCCGGATACTCCGGCTTTTTCATTGAGAATTTACCATGAAGGGTGGCATGAAGAAGCTCCTTCACCCCCTCTCCCCTTATGGCAATGGTTGGAATGACAGGTATTCCAAGAATCTTTTCCATTTTTTTAACATCAATCCTGTATTTCTTTCTGGCTTCATCAAACATGTTTAAGGCAACAACTATTCTATCGGTAAGCTCCATTAATTCTGTTAAAAGATATAGATTTCTCTCCAAATTTGTGGAATCTATAACATCTATCACAACATCAGGCTTTTCCTCCAATATGAAATTCCTAGCAATGAGCTCCTCCAGGGAATAGGCAGTAAGGGAATATGTTCCCGGAAGATCAACAACAAGGATTCTCTTTCCCTCATATTCCACAAACCCTTCCTTCTTCTCCACAGTTACCCCTGGCCAGTTTCCAATATGTTGATGTGCACCCGTAATCTCATTGAAGAGCGTACTTTTTCCGGTGTTTGGATTCCCAGCCAGGGCAATGAGCATGATGCTCACCTCACATATATCCGATAGGCCATTCCTCTACCTATATTGAAAACTCCAGCATCGGTGCGAATCAGCATGGGACAGCATGGTCTCAGAACCTCAACCAGCTTGCCTGGTGATAACCCCATCCTGTTGAGATTTCGGATGAATCCAACACCGCCATCAACAAGAATTACCTTAACTACAGAACCGGGTGGAACAAGATGAAGGGGTACAATCTTTTCCACTTCCACATAATCAGCCTCATTCCTCCTCAGAGAGATGAAGCTCCCCCTTATCTCGTAGGCTATGGGGTCTCCGAGGGGAGATACCCTAACTGCCCTTACTATAGCACCTGGAAGTATGCCTATTGATAAGAGTCTTCGATGAATTGCACCACTACCCCCTACTCTGACAACCAGCGCTGTTTCTCCAGGTGAGAGATCACTAAGCCTCACAGAAGAGAGGATATAAAAGAGATATTTAAACTTATCTAAACATTTTTGGGTAACCTAATAAAAAAATTAGAGGGATTGGAATCTATCCTGCAATTTCTTAAGAACCTTTGGAAGTGTTGTGTACTCCATATCCTGAAGAGGTAAGCGATGTGGCTCGAATGGGCCATGGCGACGCATATAATCCGCGATAATCTGTGCTGTTCTCCGTGCTTCGTCAAATGCTGGATCATCAAATAGATCCACTGGACCCACAAGCTTTCCATTGGCAAGCTGGAATCCTAGAGCTGCCACACGAGGCGGGCCGTCGAATCTTGTGCAGTGTGCCTGCTTTATGCTCACGGGCATTATTGGGCCGTTGTGGGAGCCACGCATCCACCCAGATACCAGATGCGGAAATGCAAAGGGCTCAAGCACCTCTCCAAGAGCAGGGCATCCGCTCTGTGCCCTTACAAGGGCTACGGGATCATCCTTGCCTACATACTCTCCCGCAATCTGGTAGAGCTTTTCCGTACTTATCACTGCTACAGGCTCATCCGCCTTTAATTTGGGATTGGTTTCCTTGGGATACACCCTCTTTATGACATATCTCGATTTTGCTCCTATCAATGCAAGAAGATCGTACATTTCTTCAGGAGAACGCATAAGAACTTTCTTATGCTCCATTATATCCCATACCTCGAATATGAAGCCATCATGCATATTTGGATCTATAACCAATCCCGCGGTGTTGAATGGATCTGCAAACATCCTGTATATTGGCAGGTTAAATGCTCCAGGCTCAGTTTTATCCATCATAAACGCTATTATGGGCTCAGATTTTCTTGGTGTGATCTCCATCTCCGCTATTCCTGGCCCCATGCCTCTAACATTCCCGCTAAAAGCATCCTTGAGAAGATCCTGTCCTGCACCATACAATCCAAGCTCCTTTGCTATTTTTGTCCCCTCAACAAATGTATCCCAGGCAAGCTTGTGTATTTCCTCACTATCAACCCCTTTTCTATGTGTCATTATGAGCTGCAGATCATCACCCACACCTGTTACATGATAATCTATAATCACACCTTCACTCTTTGCCTTTTCCAAGCACTCCTTTGCCTTCTCAATGAGAGCAGGGTGAACACTTGAATGTCCCGGCCACCCTCCAATATCTGCCTTAATAAGGCTTATTGTTATCTTCTCCACCATTTTTCTCACCGCACCTAAATTCTCCTGAGACATATAAAGATTGCGAATTATCTTTCAACTTCCCAATCCTCCAGCTTTATTACCGAGGATAATGTGCCTCCTCTCTTTATCTCACCTCTTATCCTGTTCTCATGCTCCATCACATCTATGGCTCGATTTGCGATTTCAACAGCTCTCTCCTTGGGTACCACCACTATTCCGCTATCATCCCCTATTATCCAGTCTCCCGGTCTTATTTTCACACCCTCTATTTCCAGCTCTACATTTATCTCTCCAAATCCCTTTGGCTCTCCTGCATTGGGAGCAATATGCCTCGTAAATACTGGATAATCCATCTTTTTTATTTCATCCACATCTCTTGCCGCCCCATATATAACCACACCGCCTATTCCCTTAATTTTGCAGCTCCATGTTGCCAGTTCTCCCCATACAGCTACCTTCCCATCTCCCGCATCTATAACTATCACATCCCCAGGCTCTGCGTAATCTATGGCCTCTACAGGCTTGGCCCAATCACCATTTAGAGTTTTAACTGTAACAGCTCTACCCACTATCTTATTCCCACCGAGCTTTATGAAGTTCCCCAGGGCATTCTTCCTGTGCATGGCATCACTGAGATTTGGTGTGGAAACTTTCATGAAGGCTTCTCTCAGCTCCTCTTCTCCATATTTTTTGTAAAGCTCACTCTTTATCTTCTTCCTTTTTTCTATTGCTTCTTTTATTTTTCGTGTGGCATCTTCCACATCCGGTGCCTTTATTATTGCTCCTCCAACTATCACTATCTCTGCACCTGCATTAACAACATCCGCAGCACTCTCACTGTTTATACCACCCGCAGCAGCCACAGGTATCTCCACATTCCTGGCAACATCCCTGAGAACTTCCAGGGGATTTTTTCCGAGCATTTGCTGATCCACTCCAACATGCACACATATGTAGTCTGCTCCAAGCTTTTCCACTTCCTTTGCTCTTTTCACAGGCTCGGGATGATTCAGGAGGTCCACCATTATCTTTGCTCCGTATTTTCTTGCTGCTTTTATTGAATCTTCAATGGTAGAATCATCTGCCACTCCCAAAACAGTGATAATATCCGCACCGCTCTTGGCAGCCATCTCCACTTCAACCCGGCCGACATCCATCGTTTTTAAATCTGCCACAGTGATTCTATGAAATCTCCTTTTTAATTCTCTTATGGCCTTCATTCCTTCACTTTTGATGAGGGGAGTACCTGCTTCAAGCCAGTC
>JAGGTO010000021.1 GCA_021163705.1 Thermoplasmata archaeon
AAAACCTGCAGATCATGTTCGTATCTCTCATAATTTTTGTGCTTCTAATGACTGGAATAACAGCCTATCCATTTATGGAGAAAATAGAGCATCCAAAACAGCAGGGTGTGCATCCTGTGGTTATGAGCGGGATAAAATGGTTAGTGGCAAATGGAAACAGAAATTATACTGTGGCAACCGATCATCTCATAGGAGCCATAATTGAGGCTTATGGTTTCAACTCAAGCTTTGATTATAATTATAAGCTCTGGAATTCAACCACCTGGAAAGATTGTCTGTGGGAATTAACAGGATTAAATGGAACCTATCCTCCAATTGGATATGTGATAATTTCCAGCAGTATGTATGAGCTGGGAGTCTATGGATTTAACGAATCAAAAAATCCCTTAGAGCCACCTGTATGGATGGGAGAAAAGGGGTATGAAAAATTCAAAGAGGAGCCATTCAAGCTCGTGTTTAGAAATGCTACCGCCAATAACGATGTATGGGTTGAAATTTATGTTGTTGATTGGAAATACATAGAGAGCCAGGTAAATATAAGTGAATACATAAACAATACAAAAAATAGTGAAAAGGGTTATACCCCGTGGTATTCCCACAGGGATTTTTTGAATTTCTCGATTTCCTGTTCCAGTGAATTCAGCTTATCCTTATTCACTTCTATCCCTGCTATCTTCATTATGAATAGCAGAGATTTCAGGTGATCCTCCGCGCTCAGTCTCCAATCTTCCACCTTCTTGTATATCTTAGGCCTCGGTGTCTTTATGGTTCCCTCGGGCATCTCTATTTCAGCCTCAATCTCCTCCTCTGGGAAGTATTTTGTGACATCCTGTATCTCTCCTCTGGCGTAGGCCATTATCTCAGATTTCACTTCTTTGCTTATCCATCCTATGTCCACATAGTAGTCCAGGAGGAGGGTTATTCTATCCCTCTTCACTCTCTCAAACAGGAACTCGATCCAACGCATCAGCAGTACGATGGTATAGTAGTCCTTCTTGATATGCGTGAGTATGGGCCTTCCGAATTTCTCTCTTCTTCCCTCTTCTTCCTCTTCCCTCTTCTCCTCGAGAGTGAATTTTTCGGTGGGCTGCTCTTGAAAGAATGTCTCTCTCTCGCTAGTTCTCTTCTCGGGTATGGAGGGCACCTCACTGGGAATCACGGTCTCTTCTGAAATTTCGGGAATTGGAGGAACCTCTTTTCTCTCTCCCATATCTATGAAGGGATTGATCCTCTGTGAAACTACCTCGTAGATGTCTAGCAATCTCTTGATATTATCCTGAAGCTCTTCATTGATCTTCCTGATCTCATTGATCTCATTTTGCAGAGAGCCGATCATTGAGTCATGGCGCTCCAATTTTGTTTGAAACTCATCAACTTTTCTGGCGAGATCGTCGATCTTTACTGCAATATCTTCTATTCCCGAACCTTTAAGCACATCTCCTATTATGCTCTGTATGTCGCTTTCTCCTACATTCTCTGTTATCTCTGCAAGCTCCGGGAGTTCTGCAGCCTCTGGCTTTTTCTCTGTTCTCTTCCCTTTTTTCTTCTTCTTAAATAGCGCTGCCATTTTTATCACCTCCAAGGTTCAAAGTTTATCACTAGTGCTCTGGTGCACTGGTACAAAGAAAGTGAAAGAGATCAGTAGAGGTCTACGTAATCTGTTGTTAGAGTTGCAGGAATCATGAATGCGGTATAGGTCGGCACACCATGCTTGGGTATCAGCTGAAGCGTTACATCGGTCTGCGGACCAAGACTCAGGCCTGCAGCAGTTGCATTTATCACTATTTTAACTATATCTCCCTGCGTCATTACATACTGGTCATCCCAGTTCTGGGGCGACATGTCTCTAAGGCTGCTGGCAGTGAAGTGAGTTGCATCAGCGGCGCTACTGTCAAAGGTAAGCGTAACATCCGTACTTCCATCGGTAATCTCTATAAGCACATCGTTCATATCTATAGAGGGGCTACCTGCAAGCAGGCCAACCTTGATTTCAATTGTTCTGACCTTCGGTGCGCTGAGATTCACTATACCTCCAATATGTATCACCTTGAAGCCAGTGGCAACATCCTGAATAGCTACATTACCCGTTTCCTCTGCCTGCTGCTGCAGCTGGTACGCTGTCTGGATGAGCACTGTTGCAGCCACTGCAGCAACGATGATCATCGCTATGAAGATTATCAATGTTCCTATGCCGAATTCGCCTTTTTCCTTCTTATTCCATATCTTCTTCATTTTTCATCACCTCGGGTCTCTCTTTTTTCGGAGAGAGCCTTATTCAGGCTCCAAGAATAAAATGAAGAAAGGGTTTTTAAATATTTAGTTTCAATTCTATAAAAATGATTAGAATTAATGATTCTCAGGCCATAATCTCAGAGAAGAATCATTTTTTGAGCTTAAATTTGTAAATTAGAATACCTCCAACTGCCCCAGCAGCAATTCCAATGTAGAGTATGTTTCCCAGAATGAAGGATAGCATCTGGTCCAGGAAGCTCTTCTTTTTAATTCCCACAAAGAATTTTTCCTCCATCGTGCGGTTGAGCCCAGATGCAGAGGTAAAATGCATCAATACACTATGTGTTCCCTCTTTGAGAGGTGTGGTGAGAATTGCCACAAGATATGCAGTTTCATTGGGCTTCAGATAGATGGCAGTTTCATTTGTGTAATTTTTTCCCTGGTAAGAGATGAGCCAGGTGGCATTGAGATTGATTGTTCCAACTTGAATTTTAACTACATCGGGGGCATTTCCCTCGTTCTTGATTTCAATCCCAAATTTTATAGAGGTACCTTCCTGAATTTTTTCAATGTTGATCTTTATAAAATGTCTCTCTTCAACGCTGAGCTTAACTTGCAGGCTCTGGAGTGTTATATTATCATGGAGAATGTTGATATAAAGTGGGTATGTTCCGGCCATAAGAGTTGGAGGGAGATAAACATTAAACACTACACTTGCATTTTCCTGGGGCTGCAAAAAAAGATGGGAGGAGGACATC
The DNA here is from genome assembly GCA_021163705.1 of Thermoplasmata archaeon. GTDB lineage: Archaea > Thermoplasmatota > Thermoplasmata > Thermoplasmatales > Aciduliprofundaceae > S014-41. Next base: position 2,991 of record JAGGTO010000021.1, read on the forward strand.
ATCGTGAATGATGATATCTCACCTGATAGATTTAGATTGAAAAGAGTGGCTATATTTCCCGTATTCTTAATACTGGCAGTTATTCTATAAGATTCCTCCTTTTTCACGATGGATAATATCTCGGCAGAGACTGCATAAACGGGCTTAACAACCAGAACTATATTTGCATATCTTGTAATCGTGGATGAATGGATGGTTATATTCACCATATTTTTCTCATAGGCAGGAGTATTTTGGGGAACATATATTTTGAGCTTATATTCCCATGCATCTCCCGGGTTAAGGGTAATATTCTCTCCTCCTCCCTGGAAAGGCCAGGGTTTATCTTCTCGGAATGATAGAAAGTAGGTTTCCCGAGAATTTCCATTGTTATAGAGGGAGATATTGATATACCCCCATTTTCCTGGCTGTATCTCAATTCTCGGAGTGAATCCTATGGTAAGATTGCTAAATGGCAGTACATATCCGGATATTTTTCTCTCTACAAATCTATGGGTTTGGAGTGAGGTAACATTTATAAAAAATTCATAACTTGAGGAGAGAATGCATGAAAATGCTTCTATTTCCATTATTATCTCTCTTCTCTCTCCAGGAGTAACATTCTCTACGATTTTGCTGTAGTTAAGAGAGAAGAAGGAGGTATTGTAGGTGATGCTTACACTATAGTTATCCTCCCAGTTCCCCTCGTTGATTATATAGAAAGATACATTCTTTCTCTCTCCAGCCTCAATGGTGAAGTTTGATACCTCAATTTGGAATGAAAAGGATTTTACGAATATACTCTGAGATTTGAAGTTATCCCCCTCGCTGTACTCCACTATGTAATTTTTGGGATCAAGATAAACTGTAATGTTATGGGTACCGGGAGAAAGTGTAAAATTTAGTGATATTCTCTTCTCCATCTCAATAAAAATTGCGCTGTATATCATCTCATTATCCTCTGAACATACACAATATTCCACAGTAAGTGGAAATGTTGATTGAAAGGTTGCTGAGAGAGTTAAATTTTCTCCAATCTCTTTTATGGATAACTTTTTAACCTGAAGATTTGGAAACTCACCGCTTCTGAAGTAAAGGTATCTTCTTCCATTTATATCTTTCTCCCAGACTATACCTATGCTTCTCTCGCCAGTATCCATCGCTGGATTGAAGGCCTTTTCCTCACTTATGTTGAATATCTCTCCCCTTCTCCCTCCATTTAAATTGAAGGAGGAGAATCTAACAGTTCCCTGAGGAATATCGTTCCATACCACAAACATGGCATCATCTCTCACATTGAGGGATGGTAGAATGGAGTCCTTTGAATCTAGGGGGGTTAAATTTTTATCGTCAATGACGGTATCACCCACAGAATTGAGCTGTGTGTAGATTATTTCGTAGGCCAGATCTTCCCGGGAGCAGGAAAATGTTAGGTAGAGAGAATTATTGTAATAAAAAGCATCAAGAGTGCTCTGTGGTGAAACAATACTTATCTTTTTAACCCCAGTTAAGAATTTTCCATCCAGAGAGAGCTTGCGATAGAGGAGACTGTATCCAGGCACACTTTTCACATCGATCCAGAAAATATGTGAATTCTCCTGCCTATCTACCACTATATTCGGACGAATTGAGTCGCTTTTATCAGAGGATACATCCTTGATGGAGCCTTTTGGGTTGCCATTTTTATCTATGAGCTCATACATGATATCCCAGTTTCCATTTCTATCATCCTGCCATACAAGATGGAGGTTTCCATAGTAATCAATTGTAATTTTGGGATCTGTGCAGTTATAGTCTCCCTGAACAATGGGTTTTGGAGGTACTTCTATCATAATATTTTCATCGGTATAAGAAATTCGTGAGAAATATATTGCCCAGTGTGAATTTACAAGTCTCTGCCATACTATGAACACGGTATTTTGGGTGCTTACCATTGAGGGATTAATGTCATCTCCATCGTATTTAGTTATGCGTGTATCATTCAAAAGCTTGAAGCCATCAAGATTTACCTTCAGATAGTATATTTCCCAGTTTCCATCCCTCTTATCCTGCCATACTATGTGGTAGTTTCCCACGCCGTCCCTGGCTATCTGGGGATTTCTGGAATCTCCTATCCAGGTGAGTCTCTCAGTAGGATGCCATTTTATACCATCCCTTATCTCATAACCGGAATTTAAGTTCTGAGCAATAGAATGCGGAGTAATGCTGGGAAATATGAGTGTGGAGAGAAGTAACAAAAGCAAAAACTCAGAGAATGGTTGTTTCCACATCATACTTTTCTCCATCTGCAACCATGCTTATCCTCAGCTTGTTCTCCTCAAAGTCCATGAGTGCGTTGAAATCCTCAATTTTGGATCTATATTTCACCCTCTTTCCTATCTTTTCTTCTTTAAGGAGACCTATCTCCACAAGCTTCTTTATTCTTCTGTAACATACCGTTACGGGTATATTGTATTCCCTGCTTAGCTCTCTTATACCCTTGGCTTTGGTGGATGTGCCCAGCAGTATCTGCGAAGAATAACGATCCATAAATATGCTCACCATGGTTTTCACCTCCAAACTCATAATTGAACATTTGAGATATGCTTATTAAATTTTTTGGAAAAATTTTTATAAAATAATATTGATTATTTAGTATCATCGATGCTTATCATCTTTTATTTCCATTTCAAATTCCCAAAGAATGATATCTCTCATAATTATCCCTAAAGAAAATGGCTTCGAAAGTTTTAAAAATGGTACCCCCAATCTTCTGTTGGGGATGCAATATGGATAAGCATGCTCTGGCTATGGTATTAATGGATGAGTATAATCTGAAAATACTGGCTGCCTCTGCTCTTAAGCCAATGTCTGTCAGGGAAATAGCCTACAAATTTGATATTCCGCTTGCAAGTGCATACAGAAAGATCAAAGAACTAGAGAGCTTTGGTCTTATAAAGGTTGAAGATACAAAGCTCACTCCCGATGGTAAGCGATACAAACTGTATCGCTCGCAGGTTGAGAATTTTGAAGTATCTTACCATCGGGATAAGTTGAGGATAAAACTGCATATTAAATGGCAGGAGCCGGAGATAATTGAGAGAAACATACTTACCTCATAATCTCATCTATGAGATGCCTGGCGGTTAGTCTCACACTTTCCTCACTGCTGTATTTTGGCTTCCATCCATAGCTCTTAATCTTCTCTATGGAAAGTAGCATTTTTGGCACATCCCCCTTCCATCCTCTCTTGCCACCTGTGAATCTGTATTTTACATTCTCAAGACCCATCTCTTCCACAACTATATCTGCAATTTTCTTCACATCGATCCAATCGTCACTTCCTATATTGAAGATTTCCACATCTTCTTTTCTGTGCTCATATCCATAAATTATTGCATCCACGCAGTCCTCTATATAAAGGTAAGATTTCTTCTGGGTTCCATCTCCCAGAATTTCTAGCTCTCGCGGATTATTTTTAAGCTTCATTATGAAATCGTATATCACACCATGGGTGCTTCTTGGCCCAACAATATTTGCAAATCTGTAAATCACGGTATTCATTCCAAATGTATGTGCATATGCCATTATTAGCGATTCTGCAGCAAGCTTAGAAGCACCATAAAGAGAAATTGGAATAAGTGGTCCATAGTCCTCAGGGGTAGGTATCTTCTTTGCTTCCCCATAGACCGTGGAGGTGGAAGTGAAAACTATATCGGAGATATCGTTAAGTCTCATGGCCTCAAGGAGATTGTGTGTTGCTATAACATTCTGCTCCAGATGAATCCTCGTATCCCTTGCCCCTATTTTAACATCGGGATTTGCGGCCACATGATAAACCAGATTAACATCCTTCATCTCTCTTTTGAGTGCCTCGAAATTCAGCAAATCATCTTTCACAAATTTGAAGTTCTCATTTCTCATATGATGCTCCAAGAACTCCAGTTTTCCACTGCTCAGGTTATCGTAAACAATCACTTCATTACCTGAGGAGATGAGTCTATCAACTATGTGACTGCCTATGAATCCGGCACCTCCTGTAACAAGGATTCTCATTCTTCCTCACCCTTTAGCCACTTGTATATTACCCCAATGACCACAATAAATATAATTATTCCTCCGAGAGCGAGAAAGCCGCCTTTTCCCAAGGTGAAAATTGCAAAATATGCGCCAACGGCGATGAACATGCATCCTACTATGGCACCCATAGCAATGGAGAATAAAACCTTGTATTTTTCTAGTCCAAGTATTCTTCCAATCACCGTGGCGGTCAGTCCTCCAGAGCCCTGAAATGGTATTGCAACAAAGGCTGCTAGACCCAGATACACAAATTTTCTCATTATTCTATGCTCTCTCCATTTTTTCTTCCCGATCTTTTCTATCCTGGAGATGTATGTTCCAATAAGTGGAATTTTCTTCACGAGTTCCCAGTTCCAGGAAACCCACCATGCCACAAGTATATCCACTAGGGATATCAGTGCGGAGGCAATGAATATGCTGTCCATCCCATAGACATCCTTTAAAAGGTAAACGGCCGCAGGAACCATACTCTCTTTCCCGGCCGGGGGGATGAGATAGAGAACGAGTATGCCTCCCACACGATAAAAAATAGAAGATGGAAAGAGTATGTATAGGAGAAGAATATAAAGGGCAGCCACAAGAATTGGAAAGAGAAAATGATAGATTTCAACTATCCATTTTCTCATATTCTCACCACGATTGCATAGTGATCTCTCTGATACCTTTTGAGGTTTATTATCTCAATGACATTCATGAATTCTTCAATTTTCTTTACCGTGGATTTCAATATTTCCTTGGGCCTTTTTCTTATATCAATTGTAGGAGTTTTTAGCATTAGATACCCGATTTTTGGCTTATAATACTCCATATTCTTCAGGAATATATCCACCTGGTCCCTCTGGGAAATATCCTGATACACAGTATCTGGATTATCCACAAATATTTCGTATTCTTCGGGTTTTCGAGCATCGTTGAGTATAGGTATAATATTTTTTCTTCTCTCAGCAAGATTGATGAGGGAATGCATGGATATGGGCGATATCTCCACAGCCCAAACAATATCCGCAATATCTGATATATGGCTAACAGTTGTTCCCGTGGCAGCTCCCAGATACAGGATTCTCGAATCTTTGAACTCAAAGCTTTCCAATCCAAGATGCATGGCCGCCGAGAGCTTGCTTCTGGAAGGATCCCATCTTCTGTATATTTTCCCTTTTTCCTCTATTATTTTCTCCCCGTAAACTGGAATGGGATCCTGGGATAGCGTATAATAATGGTGCCCATCGCTGTAAACCCCTGGATAACTGGATTCTCTCATAAGAGGCAATATACTGGAGGTGTATTTAATATTTCTCAAACTTAAGGCATCATATTTTTATATTTATCCGCATATCCATAATTATGAATATTGTTCTATCTATAGGCGGTTTTGATCCCACTGCGGGAGCGGGTGTTTTAAGAGATGTATTGACATTTCGCAAGATAGGCGTATATGGATTTGCCGTTATAACGGCGGTGACATTTCAGAATTTAAGCGGATTTTATGGTTTTCATGCATTGAGAGGCGAGGATGTGAAGAGGCAAATAGAGAATGTTATGGAGGAGAACAAAATAAGGTATGTTAAGGTAAGCATGGTGGGAAATGGTGAGATATCCAGAATTCTTGAGGAGAAAATAGGGGAATATGGATGGTATGTGGTATTTGACCCACTTCTCTATGCAAAGAACGGTTATCCTCTCAACAGGATGGAAGATATAGAGAGAATAATGAAGATTAGCAATGTTATAGTGCCCAATGTGCCCGAGGCCGAAATTCTTAGCGGAATGAAAATAGAGAACTCGGAAGATGTTGTGGAGGCAGGATGGAAAATAAGGGAAAAGTATGGGGTGAAGGTTATAATAAAGGGGGGACATCTTGAGGGGGAGGATTATTTATTTGGAGAGAAGCTTGTAAGAATGAAGATGAAACATCTAGGAAAAATTGTTCATGGAACAGGATGCGTTTATTCTTCTGCCCTGCTTGGTTATCTTGCCCATGGATATAGCTTAGAAAAGGCATTTAAGAGAGCGAGAGAATTTTTGCAGGGAGAGATCGAAAAAAGCTTAAAACTGGGTGGAGAGTATGAGGTGCTTCCATGAGGCTCAGCTTCAGCAGATTTATGAGATATAAAACCTGTCCCCTCTGGTATTATTTTGAAATGACGCTCCCTGTGGAAGAGCCACCTTCAGCGGAGCTTCTCCTGGGAAAACTCATCCATACCTATTTTTATTCTCTTTTAAAATTTGAAGAGGAGAAAACTCCGGAGGCTGTGTGGAATGAGATAGAGAGCAGCGGAGAGCTTATGAGCTTCGAAAATATGAAAAAAGATTTTTCCTCCTTTGATGAGCTTCGAGATTATTACCACTCGCTAAGAGGCAAAATAATTCTTTTTGGTAGCAGGGAAGATTATATTAAAAAAATTGAGAATATGATGGATAATGCCAGAAAAATCTCTCACACATATAGGCACAGGGGGTACAGAAATGAAGTATGGCTAAGTGAGAGCTACGGGGATCTGGAAATTGTTGGCATCATCGATCTCCTTGGTGATGGGGAATTTGTGGAGCTCAAAACTGGAGGGAAGAATGATAATCACATAGAGCAATTGAAATTTTACAGCATGCTCTATTATCTCAACAGATACATTGCTCCTAAAGGTTATCTGGTTTATCTCTCCACGGGAGAAATTGAAGAGTATAGATTTTCAGTTAGAGAGCTGGAAAATATGTTTGAGGATGTAAAGAAGGTTGGAAGAAAAATAAGAAACAACATATTTCCAGCCAGAAAAGGTTCCCATTGTAACTACTGCCCATATAGGGGAATATGCGAATACCGATGAAGATTCTCTTCTCCTGAAAATTGGAGGCTAAGATTTTAATATTAACATCTAATATATTTCATCATGCCCCTCCTGGATTTACTTCGATTTGTGGTAGCAGTGCCATTTTTCATCTATGCATCCTATTCCGATTTAAAGGAGAGAATGATAAGTACCGCCGTATGGTTTTTCCTGGGCATATTTGCAGTTATATTCAATGTATATCAGTATCTCTCGCTCCTGGGCATAATTGCTCTTCTCCCCTCAATAATAATTTTCTATGAGTGGTTTTTTGAGTGGGAGAATAAATTTGTGCCATTGGTACTTTACATAATTTCCTCAATACTTTTTTTCTATGCCCTTATTCTTTCCATTCTTCACTGGGGTAAGGTACCAAATGTTGTCCCTCTTCTTCTCATTACCATCTTGATGGTGATTTTCCGAGTTCTTCATCATTTCCGGGTAATTAGAGGTAGAGCTGACGCGAGGGCCCTGATGACCATAGCCCTATTGCAACCAACATATCCCACATATTTGTTTTCCTCATTTCCCATATTCGTTCCAAGGTATGTAAAGATAGTACAGCTTGTTTTTCCATTCACATTTCTTGTGATTCTCTATGCGGGAATATTCTTTTTCATATTCCTTATCTCCCTCTTCATTTTTAATCTATTACGGGGTGACTTTGGCTTTCCTGAGATGTTCATGGGTTATAGAATGCCTCTGGAGGAGGTGAATCGCCATCATGTTTGGCTGATGGAGAGGGTGATTGATGGGGAACATGTGCTCTATCTATCTCCTTCAGAACACACCAAAAAAGATTTGGAATCACTTAAAAATATTGGGAGAAATAGGGTATGGGTACAGCCAAAGATTCCCTTCATTGTATTTCTAACATTCGGATTGATATGCGCCTATTTAATTGGAAACTTCATTTGATTTGCTCACAGCTCTTAGGAGATCCCTCCTGGTGATAATCCCTATCACCCTTTTCTCCCCATCCACCACAGGAAGCCTGGATATATCCTTTTTCACGAGCAGATACAGAGCATCATATATATCGTCCTCCTCCTCCACATAATGAACATTTCTCTCCATTATCTCCCTCACCTTTATGGTGGAGATGCTCGAAAATATGTCTTTCTGTGATTCTACAGGTATGGTAAGAGGAATTGTTTCCATAAAATCGAAAGGTGTGGGAAATATGTAAATTCCAAAACTCTCCATCTTCTTTTTGATTATTTTTAAGATATCCTTTAGGGTTAGAATGCCCACCAGCCTGTTTTGAGCATCCACTACAGGTGCACCATTTATATTATTTTTTACCATTATTTCTGCTGCCTCTTTTATGGACATCTCAGGTTTAAGAGTTATCACCTCTCTCTTCATCGCATCCTTTACTTTCATCATCTTCGCCTCTTCTTCATCTCATATAGTAGCATATCGTTCCACTCTACTCTATGCCTTATCCCATTTCTTGCCAGAAAAGAGCTTATTTTCTCAGTCACAACCCTTATTTCATCGCTATAAACTCCCCTGTAGATGTAAAATTCACATCTATTCGTTAAAGGCACCACGATCCTCATTTTACCCTCTCGATTGAAACCCTCTGGTTTTCTGTTATGTTTTAGATCTACAAGATTCTCTTCTATTATTACATCTATTACTTCGGGTTCATCTGAAAACTGTCTTGAATGCTGAAAGAATAACCGAAGAACATCTTCCCATATATCCGCCAGATCCTTCCACTCGGTGCCCTTCTCCATGATTATGTGACTATTCCATATTTTCATACTTCTAAATCCATAATCTGGTATAATAAATTAACGATTTTCAGGACCCAGAGAGAAGTTTGTCTTCTTGGCTCCATCTATCATATTCATCCCGGGCTCACAATTATTTTATATCATCAAGGTATCGCCTTTTTATGCTTTCCTGGCAACTTATGCGCAATGTTGAGGAAGTGATAACGGCGGAAGAACTTGAAAATGTTCTGCAATTCTCCCCCAGGGGTTATGTTGGTCTGGAACCATCTGGAAGGGTACATCTCGGTACGGGACTCATAATAGGTGCCAAGGTTCGGGATCTAATGAATGAGGGAGTGGATATGATTGTTTTCCTTGCGGATTGGCATGCTTACATAAACGATAAATTTGGAGGAGATATTGAAAAGATACATCTTGCTGGAGAGTACATGAAGGGTGTTTTTGGAGCATTGGATATTCATCCCCGGTATATATGGGCCGATGAACTTGTGAGCAAAAAGGAGTACTGGGAGAAGGTAATAAAGGTGGCAAAGAGAACCACACTTAAAAGGGCGAAGAGGGCGATGAGCATAATGGGACGCAAGGAGGATGAGGCAGAGCTTGATTCTTCCAAGATAATTTATCCATTTATGCAGGTCTCCGATATATTCGATATGGATCTTGACATAGCTCTCGGGGGTATGGATCAGAGACATGCCCATATGCTCGCGAGAGATGTTGCTGAAAAACTCGGATATAAGAAACCCGTGGCAATTCATACAGTACTTCTTGCAAGTCTCCGTGGCTCAGGAAGAATGGATCCCATTGAAGCGAAGATGAGCAAGAGCAAGGAAGGGAGCGCCATATTTGTTGAGGATAGTGAGGAGAATATAAGGAAAAAGATGAAGAAGGCCTACTGTCCACCTGAGGCTCAGGGAAATCCAGTGCTTCAGATTGTGAAGCACATAATTTTCGCATATTACACGAAGAAATTCACCGTGCCAAGAGATGAGAAATGGGGAGGAGATATGTATTTTGACTCCTACGAATCTCTTGAGGAAGCTTATTTGAAAGGTGAGTTACATCCCATGGATTTGAAGAATGCGGTGGCTGAAGAGCTTATAAGAATTCTCAAGCCAGTGAGAGAGTATGTGGAGAAGAACGATGATATACCCCGTGCTCTGGGGTGGAAAAAATGAGCAATAAAGAGGAGATTCCACGCATTCCGGTTAGAGATATTCAGCTCCAGGAAGGCATCACAGCCGGAGAGTTGCTGGACTCCTTTTATTCCTCCGGGGGGTTTGTGGCCAAGAAGCTTGCAATTGCGGAGAAGATACTTCTCAAGATGTTTAGCGAGGAGAACACCACATTTCTATCCTTTCCAGCCTGCATAATAGCAACAGGAACAAGAGGTGTGATAAAAGAGCTTGTTCGTCGCAGGCTTGTTGATGTAATAATAACCACTTGTGGAACCTTGGATCATGATATTGCGAGAAGCTTCAGGGATTATTATCACGGCTCATTTCTCATGGACGATGCTCAGCTTCATCGCATGGGCGTGAATCGCCTGGGCAATGTTCTAGTACCCAATGAATCCTACGGAGAAGTTATAGAGAGTTTCATGATGCCCATATTGGAGGAGCTCTATACTCAGAAAAAAATTTGGGGAGGTAGAGAGCTCATAGAAGAGATAGGAAAAAGATTGAAGGATGAAAATTCTATTCTCTACTGGGCTACGAGGAATAATA
>JAGGTO010000140.1 GCA_021163705.1 Thermoplasmata archaeon
CTCCACAAAAATTTTTAAATATATCTCCTTTAATCAATGCCTATGAAAGAAGTGAAGGCCCATGTATTTTTCAGTGGCCATGTTCAAGGGGTATTCTTTCGAGCCTTTACCAGGGAGAATGCTTTAAAACTGGGAATTAGAGGATGGGTTCGAAACTTGCCTGATGGCAGGGTGGAAGCCGTATTTGAAGGTCCAAGAGAGAAAGTTGATAAGCTCATATATCTTTGCAGGTACAAGCATCCATATGCAAGGGTGGATGATGTGGAGATAGAGTATGGCGAGCCAGAAGGCTATAAGGACTTCAGGGTAAGGTATTGAAAATGATAACCATCACCACAGATTTTGGATACCAGGATCATTATGTTGCCGTTATGAAGGGTGTAATTCTCAAAATAAATCCTGAGGTAAAGATAGTGGATATCACTCATGCGGTAAGGAGACATGATATAAGGCATGCTTCCTACATTCTTAGATGTATACTTCCATATTTTTCAAATGCTGTTCATCTTTTTGTGGTGGACCCGGGGGTGGGAACTGAAAGGAGAGGTATAGCTGCAAAGCTCAAAACTGGATGGTTTGTTGGCCCTGATAATGGGATCTTGACCTTTGTGCAAGAGGAAGTTGAGGAGGTTTATGAGATTTTGGCAGAAGAGAAAAGTACAACATTCCATGGTCGTGATGTGTTTGCACCTGCGGCTGCCAGAATAGAGATGGGAGATTTTTCCATGCTTAAAAAAATTGGGAAATTTGTGAAGTTTCCATACAGGAGGGCAAGAAGGGATGGAAGCATAATAAGGGGAGAGATTCTTCATATTGACCATTTTGGAAACATTATAACCAATATACCTCAAAGAATGGTGAAAGATGCACATTTCATTCAGTTGGAGAATACGAAAATAAGAATGGTGAAATCATATGGATACGCCAGGAAGGGAGAACTTATAGCCCTAATAAATAGTGAAGAGCTTTTGGAGATAAGTGTAAATCAGGGTGCAGCCTCTGAAAAGCTCTCCTTAAAGCCGGGAGATTCTATTGAAATTGAACTCATTCCATAACTTCGCTTCCTTCAAGAACTTCCGCACTTTTAAGATATCTCTCGGCATCATCCTCATATGTTTTGTACTTCTCGTAGTACTCTGCTGCCCTGGCCTTGTATTCTGCCATCTTTTCCACAATTTCCGCCTGTTTTTTTCTCAATCCGCTTATTTTACTCTGTACCGAAGAAATTTTAGCTTGCAGTTTGGCTATTTTAGCTCTTAAAGATTCAGATTTTTTTATGGATTGGGATGAGTTGAGAGAATCTTGATAGGCTTCAATCTTTCTCTTCAACTCCTTGATCTTTCCCTTTTCTATGTTCTCTTTCTCCTTATATCGAGCCTTCTCTGCCTGATACCTTGCAACCTTTTGCATCTCTCTCTTGTATTTAGCATAATAAACTGCCGCTTTCTTTTTGTATTCGGCAGCACGTCTTCTCAGCTTTGATGCCTCACGATATCTTGCAAGCCTATTTTTTTCCTCGTATGCCTCCTTTTTTGTGGGAGCTTTAAGCTCTTCGTAGGCCGCATCTCTCTCATGCTCTTCTTCAAAAAGCTTCTCGTATTTTTTCTCTTTCTCCTCCTCTTCGCCCATTACCTCACCTTGTAAAGATATGGAAGCATATATAAATAAAGGTTGCGTTTTTGATCCCGGTATACATTTTGAATGGAAAAATTAAATAAAAGAGGGGATGATATGGCAGTATGCCATACCTTCTCTATTTCGGGCATGTGAATATTGACACAATTTTGAGGGTAAGAGATTTACCTGAAAGAGGTGAGAGCAGGGAGGTAGTGGAGATCAAAGAAAGGACGGGAGGTACAGCCTACAATACATATAAAAGCTTGAGAGCCCTGGGTGTTCCTGCGCACATCTTCACGGTGGTAGGTAAAGATTTCAGGGAAAAGCTTGAAGGGATAATAATTAGGGGAGAAATTACGCCAAGATGCTGGATAGTCACCGATGGAAGAGAACAAACTGCATTTGTATATCAGGGACTATGGAAAAAGAAAGATGCTCTCAATATTCCAAGAGAGAGGTTAAGAGACTACGAGATTCTCCATTTTTCCACGGGTAACCCCCATTTTTATTTGAAGGTCGCCAGGGAGGCAAAAAAGATGGGTATAAAGATAGGATTCGATCCCTCACAGGAAATTCATTATATCTACAATCGGGAAATTTTTAGAGAACTGCTGGAGCTTGCAGATTATTTCTTCTGTAATGAAAATGAGTATGAGAAGGCTGAAAAATGGGCAGATGATATTCTTAAAAAGAAAACAGTGATTCGCACTGAAGGGGAGGATGGAGCATCCCTATATCTTCCTGAGAGAGGATGGAGCCATTATCCTGCGGAAAAGGTGAGGGTAGAGGATACAACGGGTGCGGGAGATTCGTTCCGGGCAGGTTTCTATGCAGCCCTGTATAGAGGCAAGTCGCTGGAAGAATGTGTTAAATATGGTAATAAGGTTGCAGGGAAGGTGGTATCAAGCTCCATTTCTTACTATATAGGTACCTGGGAAGAAATCTGAGCTAGGCCAGTCTCTCCGGGCAGATATCTCGTCTTGAGCAATGTAAGCATTTTCCCATTCTATTATGATTACGGTGCACTTCCCCAGTTTTAAGTGCACATCTCATCTCATCAACTTTCTTAAGAAGTAGCTCCTTCAATCCTTTATCATAGTCGATTTTGTAAATCATATTTCCATATTTGAGGAGGCCATATGGAGGCGCTTTGAAATTATCCTCAACCAGGAGCATATAGGCAGTTAGTTGCATTATATGGGAGAATAAAGGTCCCCGCGGAACACGACCTGTTTTTATCTCGATAGGTATGTAATCCTCCCCCATTTTTATAAGGAGATCGGGCCTCCCCCATATGCCATATTTTTCACTTTTGAGTAAGGGGCTTCTCTCAAGATCATCCACATATATTATTTCCCCATTGGGTAATTTGAGCTCCCTTCGAAGCTTATTATATCTTATCTCTCCTTTAAGTGCAAGGTATAGAAAGTATGTGGCAAAAATAAGCCAGAGAAGAGAGGATATTTCAAGAAGATAGCCCATCAGATAATTTGGTGGAAGAACAAAAGTCACCGCAAAAATGGAAAAGATGGTGGCGGAAGAAGAGGCAATAATCATCAATTTTCCCATGGGTTTGGAATTCTCCACATTGCTCTTTTCATATTTCCAGAGGAAGTAGAGGGCCAGGAGGAGCCAGAAAATCGCCAGAGAAATGAAGACCTTACCAAGAAGGATTGATGTGTAAAAAAAGGCAAAACCCAGAATAGCAATGATGCTTGCAGCCAGAGAGTAGTACATAATCATACTTTCCCAGGCCTTAATCTTTCTTCTCTCTCCTCTAAGTTCTTCTATTTTCTTTCCAATCTCTCTATGTTTTCTGACCCCCTCACTATTTTTATTTCTCTCATTTCTGCTTAGCCACCAGCTTAGTGGACAGTACGAGTATTTCTCAATATCCCCTGCTGATATATAATCCACAGAATAAATAAAGGGTGGGAATATTTCAAACTTTTGACTTAAAAATAGAAAAAGAGAATGAAAACAATGAGGGAGAGAATGAAACTTAAGCTAAGAGAAAGCGGAGCTATTATTTTTGCCCTTCCCACACTCAACCTGGTAATCTCGGTAAGCTTGTGCAACTGTCCCCTGCTTGCCATATTTAGCTTCACAAATTCTGTCAATGCCTCCACTTTTACCTCCTCTATATTCTCTACAGCCTTTTTAAGTGTTGAAATTATTTTACCAATTAGAAGATCCCAGCTATCTTTATCTCCAATAGGATTGAGATCTAGGAAATTGTAGTTAACGATATGGTTGTCAGTGGAGAAAATTTCAGCTTCGTCCACAATCTTAAGAGCTTCAGTCCTTATTCTCTCCCTTAAGCCCTTCTTTATATTATTTCCATCCAGCAATATGTAGGCTATCCTCCTATCCCCATATTCAAATACCACAGTTCTTATACCTCCTGGCCCTATGCTCTTCCCCTGAATTCTGGAAGATGCAAAACCCATTTTGATTGGCTCATCTGCTTTTAGCTCTTTAAGCATCTTTTTTATAATATTGATCTCATGGGCACTTAAGGTAAGAGGAAGAGCATTCTCGTCAAAGTTATTGTGGGCATCTACCACGGCAGCATCTTCAAAGAAGTTCAAAAGTTTTCTGCGTATGGTCATCCCTGCACGAAAATCAACATCGTCGAAAAATCTTTTACTTGGAATGAGAAAAATGAGTGCGTAGTTTCCAAAAATTTGAGTTGCAACTTCAATATTTCCAACATGGAATCTTTTGAAATCACTAAATCTATCGTATTTTCCTCTCCCACTGTATTTTTTTATGATATTGGCTATTTTTTTCACATCTTCCTCGGTGGCTATATTATCATCATGTGTTGTAGTGGTGTGAAACACAAGTAAATTGTTGAGTCCTGTGTATTTTTCCAATTTATTGGGTATGTCGCTCCCCCCCACACTCCCAAATGGTCCGGGATGTATGTAGGGAAAGACAAACATGGCTTTGAGCGAGCCATCACTTCGATGGAATCCCAGAAGCGTAATGGGCACCTCTCTCTGGGAGTATATGTTTTTAAAAAATCCATTAAGCTCATGTACCTCCTCCCTTTTGTTCTTTGACATATAATTCACAAAGGAAGAGAGAAACCATAGGGGATTCTCACCAAATTCTTTTACAAATTTGGACACTGAAAATCTTAGAGTGAGATGAGCTGCAAACCAGTAGAGGAATGTGGAGATGAGATATGGGTATAAATACTCTCTGAAATAAAGGAGGGCTATAATAATGTATATGAAGTTGTAAAGAACCCCCATGGTAAGATTGAGGGGTTTTTTATCATGCATGAAGACAGCGTATATGATATGTCTCAGATAAACCAGGGAGGAGAAGGCCAGAAAGAAGGAAAGGAAGAAGGGAAAGAATATTCGAAATATTATGAAAAGAAGAAGTGAGAAGAAGAATACGAGTACATTGAGACTTGAAATTCTTCTAAGGGGGAAATAGGTATGCGTCAGTGCGGTTATACCGTAATCTACGAAGGTTATGAGCACGTAGGGAAGAAGAAAAAGGAAGATTGCTTTTATAAAATCCAAGGAGATAATATATGAAAAAAACAGGATGAAGATAGTGGAGGTTATGAATGTAAATGGAAAAGAAGGCATTTTTCTGGGGAGATGTTTTCGAAGCTCCAGAACATATTTTTCCTCCTTCTGGGTCATTTATCCCACCATAATATCCTCCCTATTTATTTCTTCCTATTTACCCTTGCTTATGTAATGAACTGTGTATATCATCCCTCCAAAGAGATTGAGGTAGAATGTTAAAACTCTCCAGAGAATTACCAAAGCTCCTGTTATATCAGGCTGCAATTTCTGGGAGTAAAGGAAATAGGCAGAGAATTCCGCCAAACCGCTACCTCCCGGTGAGATTGGTATTATGGTAATGAGCAGTATAATCATCTGAAATGTTATGGAAAGAAGCCAAAATGGAGGATAACCCATAGCCAGGAGAATGAGAGAGGGTATGGTAAAGTCTGCAAACCACATGATGGCAGTGGCCGACATGGCAGCTATAAAATGCACTTTTTTTCTCTTGAATATCATAACTACACTCTTCACAAAGGTGTCAAATTCCTTCTCCGCCTTGTGAATAAGTCTCTCCCTCCTATCCTCTCCCTTTATGAAAAACTTTAACAGTTTCTCCAGTTTTTTAATCTTTCTTTTGATTTTTGAAGCATTGTAGATTATGTAAATTAGAGCCAAACCGCCAAGGAGAAATAAGCCTATGGCCACAAGCAACTCCATAGCTATATCCTCCAGATTTATGCTTATACCCAGAAGGAGAATAAAGAGGGGCAGAGAGACAGCAAAGAATATAAAATCCAGGAGCCTTTCAGAGAGGGTAAGGGCAGTTGCATCTCCGCTACTTAAATTTCCCTGAGAGAGCATGTATATCCTGGATGGCTCACCCCCTATAGAAGAAGGAGTTACAGAGGCCATAAAAAGATTTACCATCACTATTCTGAATGCCCATATTATGGAAATATTTTCACCAAGGGCATGGGCCATTATCTTAATTCTCACTGCCCAAAAAAGCCAGTGAAGAAAATGCACGAGGATTATTATAAGAAAAAACCAAAGGGGAATTGATAGAATCAGGGGAATTGCCTTTTTGGTGGATGAAAATGCGAAAATAATCGCAAGGGAGCCCATACTTATGAGAATTGATGCCACAAGCCATTTTCGCCACTTTTTCAAGTCCATCGGGATATCACCCTTATGATATTCTCAACTGATTGGAGTGCATTGTAATTTCCTTTAAAACCCTCATAGTATTTTGACCTTTCTATAAGTTCCTTCAAGTTGAAGCTATCCTGGGAATCATATCCCGCGATTTTTCTTTTTTCAAGATATTTTGCAAGGTACTCCTGCTCAGGTTGGCCGGGGGTGGGTATAAACATGGCTTTTCCACCAACAACATAGAGGTCCATTATCGTGGAGTATCCTGATCTAGATATTATGAGCTTGCTTCTGTTCATTAACTCCTCTCTTTTTTTCAAAGGAAGATAATAATATACATTTTTTCTTTTCTTTCCGCCGTTCTCAGGTCTTCCCAGAGTGACTACTACATTTCCATCAAGGGAATCCATCTGCTCCATAACCATATTTTCAAATAAGGTTCTCTGTGGCTCGGGACCGGAGATGGAGATTAGAATATCAATATCCCTCTCCATATCCCTCCTTTGAAAAGAGGAAAGGGGGCCTATATACTCTATCTTCTCTTTGGGGATCCAGCTTATCCCATGTGACATCTCTCCCGTAAGAGAGTTATTTTTGAAATCGGGTACCAGAATCTTTGTGAAGTATTTTGCCATATATGCATTGTAAAACATGCTAAGATCCTTCAGAAATTTGGTAGGAAGCATAAATCTCAACTGATGTATTATCAAAAAAGATGGCTTATCCACATGAAATATATCAAAGCGACTATCTGAAATAATCAAATCAAAACTCTCTTCCTCATGAATTTTAAGAAAATTTTTGTGACTACTTATCAAGCTTCTCACAATTTTATTGGATTTTGCAAAAAAGTAAGGTATGAACTGGTGAGCCTTAGGAGGATACTTTATTGGAAAATCTTCTAGCTCATATGCCTTCAGATTCGGAAACTCTTTTTTGAGCAGAGTCAATGCTCTATTATGTGATATTATCACAATATCGAATCCCTCCTCCTCCAGTTTTTTTATCACGGGGATACTTCGGGTGGCATGTCCGAGACCTAGTGAACATACACCAAATGCAATTTTCACAGTCAAGGTGAAAAAATATAGATATTAAAAGCTTTCTTTGAAAAAACTTATAACCTATCTATATTTTCGTACTTTTCCTCTTTCAGTATTTGAATTAGTTTATCTCCAGCAGCTTTGACTTCTTCGCTCAAACCTACTCCAAATTCCATGCTTTTAGGCTGTATTCCTATAAGCAAACATCTTTTTACATATTCCTCAATATACTCCATAAAGAAGGAGAGAGGCATACCATGCGTGCTGAAAGCCACCTTGGGAATCTTCTCAGCGGGAACTATTCTAATCTCCCCTGGGGGTAAGTTCATAAGGGCTGCATCCACCATAATTAAGATATCAGGTTTTAAATTCTTTATCTCGGAGGTAAAATCCTCGGGAACCTGACCTGCGACTATTACCTTCCACCCAACTTTTCTGAAATTTCTGGCCACATATATGCCTATGGCATCATCACCTCGCAATTCATTGCCTATACCCATCAATACTTTCATGCTTGGGTATATGTTAAAAAGATTTAAAATATTTTTAAAAGATAAAAGAAAAATTAGGAGGTGGGAATAGTGACTTTTCCCTTAACCGCGCTGGCAGCCGCAATGACAGGAGATACCAGATACAGCTTTCCAGGTCCCTGCTTTCCAGGATAATTGCGATTGGTAGTGCTTAAAAATATCTCATCGCCTATTAGACCTGCCATACCTTCAGCACAACCTCCACATCCCGGATTTGTAAGCACTGCACCTGCATCTGCAAATATCTCCCATATGCCCTCTCGAATTATACGCAGCCATACCTCTCTGGTTGTGGGCGTGATTGTGAGAGGCACCTTAACCTTCTTTCCCTTGAGAACCTTTGCTGCCGCAACCAAATCCTCATATCTACCATTTGTGCATGAGCCGATAAATGCACCATCTATCTCCATACCTTCAAAATCGCTCACAGGATGCACATTGCATGGATTTGGCGGTGCCGCCATAAGCGGTTCGAGCTTGTTCACATCGATATGTATTTCATCAACATACTCTGCATCTTTATCTGCCGTTATGGGTTTGAAATTTACGCCCTTCTCTTCGTAGAATTTTCTGAGCTTCTCATCCATGGGCAGAAAGCCTATTATTCCTCCCATCTCTGTGGTCTGGGATGCAAGGGTAATGCGGCCATCCATACTCAGATTGCTTATGGCATTCCCTTCATACTCTATAGCCCTGCCTAAAGCTCCCGCAGGACCCAGTTCGCGCATAACAGCGAAGGTCAAATCCCTGGCTACAGTAGGCCAGGAGTAATTTCCCTCCACAATAACCTTCATGCTGGTGGGCACCTCGAACCATGTTTTTCCTGTTTTGAAGGCGAATGCTATATCCTTATCTCCCATACCCTGGCCGAAAACCCCTACAGCACCCAGAATATTATAATGCGAATCCGTACCCACCGCAGTCATTCCAGGCTTTACAACTCCCTTGTCTATAAGAACATGCGTTCCAATTCCCTGATTTATGTCGAATACTCTTATCCCATTTTCCTTGGCGAATTTTCTGCATATGTCCTGAGCCAGGGCATATTTCAGAGTTTTGGCAGGAACGCTCAGATCGAAGGTGAAGAAGGTACTCTCCTTTTTTGCCACATAGTTCCCCGAGAAATGCTTTTTCAGATGCTTCACCACATTAGGTCCTCCAAATTCTCTTGCGGTTATTATGTCCAGCTCGATCCATACAATCTCTCCAGCTCTCACCTTCTGGGGAGAGTGCATTTGAAGAATTTTTTCAACTATGGTAGCCATAGATACAGTAAAGAAGGAAAGATAGATAAGAATTTTGCTCTCAAAGCTCAAAGATAGTCATCTCTATTCACCACATTTCTTGGCTTACCCTCATAAAAGAGTTTCACATTCTCTGCTGCATGTCTAATAAGATCCTCCCAGAAATTCTCGTATACCCCTCCACAGTGTGGAGTCATTAAAACATTGGGTAGCTTTTCAAATGGATACTCCTGTTTGAATTCATCACCGTAATGCCACCAGGTATCGAGGGCTGCGGTAAATTGAGGATTCTCTTTAAGATGCTCAAAGAGGTCCTTTTCCACAATTATTTTTCCCCTTGCCACATTTACCAGAATTGCATCTTTCTTCATCAGCTTCAACTTCTCCCTATTTATCAATCCCCTTGTTTCCTTTGTGAGAGGAAGGGCAAGAACAACTATATCGGCCTGGGATAGAAGATAATCTAAATCGCCCATATCTCCCACAAAATCAATATTTTCGCGAGTTCTCCCGCTTCTCGAGATGCCCATTATTTTTGGAGAAAAGCATTTGAGCAATCTTATAAGTGAAGTTCCAACATTTCCTAACCCGATAATGCCCACAGTTTTATCTCTCAGCAATCTGCTTTCAATCATCTGTGGAAACTTTCCCTTTTTCATCTCCTCGTATCTGTAAACATATTTTTTGAGTGCAACCAGAATATGAGTCAGAGCTAGCTCTGCTACGGCCACAGCATTTGCACCAGCATTACTGCATACAATCACATGCTCTGGAATTTTGTCAAAGTGGAGATGATTAACTCCCGCACTTAAGGTTTGAATCATTTTCAGATTTTTCAATTTGGGCAGAAGTCTTTCTACATCTTTCCATCCTGCCGCTATGAAAACTTCCACCTCCTTTATAAATTCATCCTCAGCCTCCTCAATACATTTTACCTCAAAACCCCTCAAAAGCTCTTGGAACAGGGAGCGATATTCACATACATTGATAAGAACCTTCATGTTTTCTCTATGATACATCTGGGAATATAAATCTTCTTGATGCCTAAAAAATTATAAGCTATTAGAAGATAATCCTCCCGGGTGATAGCTTGAGGATAAAAATCGGTGATGAATTCAGAGAGATGCGTGCTGTGTGGTTTGAGGATGGAATCGTTAAACTTATAGACCAGAGAAAACTGCCGCTGCATTTTGAAATCTTCGAGGCATCCACACCTGAAGATGTGGCCTTCGCCATAAAGGAGATGGTGGTTCGTGGCGCCCCCGCCATAGGCATAACCGCCGCCTATGGGATGGCGCAGGGATGGTTGCAGAGAAGAAATATGGATGAGGTCTTTGAAATCCTTAAAAACACCAGGCCTACAGCACACGATTTATTCTACGCACTGAATTTTATGAGGGAGGGGATTTCCAGAGGTGGGGATGCGGTTAAACTTGCAGAGGAGTATGCTGAAAGTATCATCGAAAAATGCAGAAAAATCGGTGAGAATGGAGAAAAGTTGATAAAAGATGGTTATCGCATTCTCACACACTGCAATGCTGGTGCTCTTGCTGTAGGAGACTGGGGCACTGCAACAGCGCCCATAAGAATGGCTTATCGAAATGGGAAGAAGATTTTTGTATGGGTGGATGAAACTCGCCCAAGGCTACAGGGAGCAAGGCTTACAGCATGGGAGATGCAGCAGGAGGGGATAGAGCACGCAATCATAGCGGACAACGCCGCAGGTTATTTCATGCGAAAAGGAGGGGTGGATATGGTTATTGTGGGTGCCGATAGAATTGCCAGCAATGGAGATGTTGCCAATAAAATCGGCACATATGAGAAGGCTGTAGTTGCACATGAGAATGGCATACCCTTCTATGTGGCTGCACCCATAAGCACATTTGATTTCTCCCTCAGCAGCGGAGATGATATACCTATCGAGGAGAGAAGCGAGGATGAGGTTCTATTCTGTAGAGAATGTCGCATAGCACCTCATGGCTCAAGAGCTAGAAATCCCGCATTCGATGTCACACCTGCAAAATACATAACGGGAATCATCACGGAAATAGGGGTATTTAAACCCAGTGAAGTAGAAAAGCTGAAAAAATTATGATATATCCTTTATTATTTTTTCCAGCATCTTTCTGTATTTCTCCATGATTTCGTGCAACTTTTCCTCAGATTTCGCTTCTGCATATATACGATAAATCGGCTCAGTACCCGATGGGCGAATGAGAACCCACCAATCCTCATGCATGATCTTCACACCGTCCATGGTGTTAATCCTCTCATTCTTGAGCTTCTCCTTTAATTTTTCAAGCACTGCTGCCTTTTTACTGTTATCGCATTTCACACTTATTTTCCCTTGATAATAAGAGGGGAGTTCATTGATAAGCGTGCTCAATTTTTTACCGCTCTCAGCCATTATCTCCAGAATCTTTGCCAGGGCCATGGCACCATCTCTGCAGTACTGATGCTCAGGGAAAATCAACCCCCCATTTTCCTCGCCACCGAAAATTGCGTGCTCCTCGATCATTCTTCTGGCCACGATGGGCGCTCCAACTCTTGTGTATATTACCTCTCCGCCGTATTTTTTCACCACCTCTTCAAAGGCCATAGATGTGCTCACCGGAGTTACAAATTTTCCCCCATTCTTTTTTGCAATCTCTCTGGCCACAAGAGTGAGGGTTTTATCTCCATGTATGAACCTTCCATTCTCATCCACAAATATTGCACGGTCTGCATCACCATCATGTGCCACACCGAGATCCGCACGAACATCTTTCACAAGAGCCATAAGATCCCCAAGATTCTGAGGTTTTGGCTCACTCTCATGCCCCGGAAATGTGCCATCAGGCTGACAGTTTAGCGATATGACCCTGCAGCCAAGTTTCTCAAGAAGATACGGGGATGTGAAACATGATGCACCGTTGGCACAATCTATCACCACTGTAAATTTTCTTTCTCTTATTTTTTCCACATTAACATGCGAAAGCACAGCCTCAATATACTCCTCATTTGCTCCATGAGCTATGGTGTATCTTCCCACATCTTTCCATGAGACTAATCTGAATCTGGAAGAGAAGAAAATTTCCTCTATTTTTTCCTCCTCATTTCTCGGTAATTCGGTGCCATCGGGGGCTATGCACTTAACTCCATTGAACTCTGGTGGATTGTGGCTTGCAGTTATGGCAATACCAAAATCCCCATGATTCTTTGTGTATAACTGTATTGCGGGAGTTGGAGCAATGCCAATATCAATGACATTCACACCTGTGGCAAGAAGGCCGGATATAACTGCACTTTTCACCATGTTTCCACTCACTCTGGTATCTGAGCCTATTATCACCCAGCTACCGGGGGAAAGATATGTGCCTATGGCCAGTCCTATTTTAGCGAGAAAATCGGGCTTGAAATCCTCCCTAATTTTGCCGCGAATGCCATTGGTACCAAATAATCTCATAGATGAGCATGGGTAGATTTATAAAAAATATTTGTCCTGAAGTCATAGGCAAAAATATCCATGGTGTGCAAATGAGAAAAACAACCCACAAATTTTTTATAGAGGTTATATATAGCCACCACAGGTGATATAAGTGGAGGAAGTACTCTGCACCATAGAGTTTCTGGAGGAGAATGGAGTTTTCATAGCCAAGCTTCAGAGTCCGTTGGGAGGGCTTAGAGAGTATAAGGGCTCTTCCTTTGATGAGGTACTGGATCAGGTGATGATTGAACTTCAGCAGGAATTTGAAGGTGTGCTGTGATGCTCTCGCCCGAGGATATGGAAACCCTCCAGAAATTTGTGGGCGATAGCAAAAAACCCTGGATATGGGTGGATATGACCACCACTACAGGACCCACACGACTGGAGAACTACTTTAGAGATATGTTTGATGGAGAGGCCATTCATCACTGGTCACCCACACTCCCCGAAGGATATCTTGAAATTCATTCTAGAAAAAACATCGTGATTCACTGGGTTCTGGGAGAAGCAAACAAAATACTCAAGCTTCAGGAAATGGAAGATGTGGATTTCGATGATATAGATGAGATGCTTTCCTCTACAATTATACAGAATAGCGTGATACGGCTCTTCTCAGAGAAATTCTGAGCTAGAGTTTTATAGTATACTCTATTTTATTTTTCCCTATGGTTTTTTGGACATCCCTCACTCCACCATGCTTCTCGAAGAGATAGCTCATTATACCGTTCACAAAGCTTATTTGATTTTCCGGTATCTTAGATACAATCAGCCAGTACACTCTCCTGCTTATGGTCCTATATCCTGTGTGCAGGATTGGCAGGTATTTTCTCATGTGAAACACAATATTTTGGACGCATGTTTTGGGAGAGCATCTTCCCAGGAGCCCTCTAAAGGATACATTCATTCTCTCACCAAAATATCGGCCTAGATCCTCCATACCCTCTTTTCCAAGCACCGCATAAGCTGCATTCAAGCTTCGTGCAAGATAGTATCCGGGATAATTCTCTCGAGGATTTATATCACTTTCTCTAGTGAAAATAATGCTTTTGGCATTCACCTCATCGAAAAACTTTTTTAGGCCTTCCACACCCTTTTTCTTGGAGATATAATCGATAATGATCCTTATTGAAATTCCCAAAGCCATCCAAATCACCTGTATGACCTATGTCAGACTAATGTATATGATGGTATTTAAATCTTTCTTTTAGGAGGTTCTGTGGCATGAATAACCGGTCAAAATGATACAGATTCAGCAGTAGATGCAATGATCTCATTAAGGAATCTTTAGAGGAAAAGTTAAAATATTGATGGGAATAATACCTTTGTAATGCGTGTGAAAATTGGAGTCATGATTATAATAGTCCTCATGACATTCTCACTTCTTATTCCTTTTACTCAGGGCTATCATTATTATGGAGATAGCAGAATTGAAATTCTTGCATACCCATCCAAAACTGCATATCTCAGCAACGAGGAGATACAGGTCAGCTATCTTGTTTATGGAAAAAATGGAGAGCCACTTTACGGTGGAGATGGTCACTGGGTATTTACCTATTTTTATAATAATACTCCAATATGCAAGGGAAATTTCACATTGCCTACCGGGCTAATAGGCATATTCCCCTCTCAATATCATCTTCACACTGACAGATATATGCTTCTAATAACATACACCTATGGAAATTTTACCACCTCCAGGGAGATTGATCTCTTTGTTGTAGATTACACTGAATTTTATTATCAGCTAAATATTCTTCCACTCACAGACAATTATCTAAAATTGGTAATTGATGATAATGTGGAGTATCAAATAGGTGGGATATTTTATAACATTCCTGTGCCCACACTGAAGGTGGATTACATCTCCATATATGCAAAGGGAGGGCTCATAGAAAATGCATCCTCACCATTTTTCCTGGATAGCTATGGTAGGGGAGAGTATTATTTTCGGATACCCACGAATGTAACTCGAATAAGGATAGTTACAAGTGTTGCCAATAAGGTTCTCAACATAACCTACACTCCTAGGCAAGCCATGAGCTTTTATTTTTCCACGCATAGCAAGGAGCTTCTGGCAGGAGGATATCTAAATCTTACCGTAAAAAGTATGCATTCAGAGAATGAGAGTTTCAACTATCACTTTGAAATTAGGGATTCTCAGGGGAACCTGCTCTTCTATGCTCATGGAAATCACAGTAGCCTTATATACAGAATTCCCGAAGATTTTTCTGGAATCCTGGC
>JAGGTO010000079.1 GCA_021163705.1 Thermoplasmata archaeon
AATACATAAAATTGTTGAGATATATGCGATTTGGAATCCAATTTATCGTGAATGTGGAAAATTGAAAGATGTAAACATAATAACAAATTTGCTCGGTAATATCCTCATCAATAGAAAGGGTGAAATTATTCTCCCAAATCCTGTTATTGATTGAGTCAACCAACCTTAATCCAACATAGTTAAAATGAACTTCGTTGCGAAAAACCGTAGAATTTTTCACTATGGATAAGGAAATTCCACTGTAACTCCATATGGTGTTGTAACTCACATTTATATTTGTGGAGAAATAGTATTTGACAGTCAAATTTTCATTCTCCTTCTCCACGATTCTGCTTCCTCCCACCCCGATTCCTACACCCTTGTGAATAGAGTTATGGCTCACATCAACATAGGAAGAATTCAAAATATGGATAGAAGCATGAAGTGGAGAGTAGTTATAGTGCACCTCGTTACCGATAACATTCACATGTTTAGAGTCAATAACCAATATGCTGCTGTAATAAATTGCGTTATTCTCTACGCTTATATTTTGAGAGTTTCTCACATATATTCCCTGAGAACCCGAGATTAAAATCCAGCAGTGAGAAATTCTCACATGTAAGGTTATATTGCTGAGCCTTATACCATATTTTCCATTCTGCTGGAATACCATGAGACTTTTGATTATTATTGGATTATCTTCACTTCCATCCCCCGCCCATCCATACTTCTCCGCATAACTCAAAAGGGTGCCATCTCCATCTATGCTCAGAGGAGGGTTCTCCTTGTAGCCATAGGGTTTCCAAAGATTTAGGAATGGAAATCCAAGATACTCAAGCATGGCTATATGCCTGTTGAAATAACTCACATTCTTTGAACTCTTACATATATATTTGAGGAGCGATTCTCCAAAGGATTCTCCATTACCTATGAGGTAATGATAATCATCCATCGCATTCACATATCCTTCCGAAGTGTAGGTTAAAACACCCAATCCTCTCGTATTTTTCCCCATAATAAGATGATTGGCAATTGCACCATCCTCAAAGGAGCCTCCATAGCAACTCAAATCTGTGTAAAACAGAGTTCTTAATGAAGCATTGCCCAATTCCTCAGAGGATATGCTCTCTTCTCCATTAGGTGTTTCTATGAAATATCTATTACCATCAGAATGTAGAACGAGGAGAGAGTATGCATAATTTTTGGATAGGGCATGCAACAGAGACTCCCTACTTGTATTCTTTGTAATTAGATCCACACCAATATAGGTACTGAATAAAGAATCTACCATAGAAAATTCAAAGGAGTAAAAATCTTCATCCAGAAACAGCATACTTCGCGGCTCTGCAGAAAATTTATCATTCAGATAATCAATTACCTTCTCTATATATTCATTAATCTGCGTAGCATTGTTCCCGTTCATATCCGTGGAACGAATAATGCCAATCCATATTTCAGGAAGGTAATTGGATAAAGGGGCATCTATGATACCATCACCATCCTCATCTTTCCATGCTCCATTCACATCCATATAATAGTAAGGGAACTCAAATATCCTTTTAATATCTGGATCATAATATTTCTCCAGAGGAATATTCCCTATCAAAATTGCACCTTCTATATGCTCTTTTTCATATTCCTCTCTCAGCCATTCTCTTATCTTCTCAGGATTTTCACCATTTACCTTCTTTACCATAAAACTCTTTTGCCAGGACAAAATTGAGGATAGTGATTTGAGGTGAGGCATTACCTCTTCGTATATTGCAGAGCTAATAAGCATCGCTACCCTTTTTCCCTCATTATTCATACCACTACCCAAAGGCGAAAATATGGAAAAAAGAAAAATGAGGGCTACCACACAGGCTATTTTCATATTACCTCTCAAAATTTAGATGAGTCCAAGTTTCTTACCAGCCTTCTCGTAGGCGTTCAGCGCGTAATCCAGGTCCTCCTTCGTGTGTCCTGCACTCACCTGATTGCGTATTCTCTCCAATCCGCGTGGAACCATGGGGAACACTATGGGTAATGCGAACACACCATCTTCAAAGAGCATATGGGCAAGTTCCTTTGCCTTCTTGGAGTCCCGAACCATCACAGGCACAATTGGAGTCTGACTTTTCCATGTGTCGAATCCCAGACTCTCAAGCTCCTTCTTGAAATAAGCACGATTATCCCACAATCTCTGTACCCTCTCCTTTTCAGTCATTACAATCTCAAGAGATTTTATATTCGCCGCAGTAACTGCGGGGGGATAAGCGGCACTTAAAAGCCATGTTCTCGCTGTGTTATAAACATACTCAATCACATACTCATCGCCTGCAAGCATGCCACCCATGGAACCCAGAGCTTTTGAGAATGTACCCATCTGGAAATCTATCTTCTTCTGCACGCCAAAGTGATGCCCTATGCCGCGACCCTCGCCTAGAACACCTTCACCATGAGAATCGTCCACATAGGTCATTGCTCCATATTCATCCGCAAGTTTCACTATTTCATCCATAGGTGCAATGTCTCCA
This sequence comes from Thermoplasmata archaeon, assembly GCA_021163705.1. Classification (GTDB taxonomy): domain Archaea; phylum Thermoplasmatota; class Thermoplasmata; order Thermoplasmatales; family Aciduliprofundaceae; genus S014-41. Next base: position 2,496 of record JAGGTO010000079.1, read on the forward strand.
TCCATGCTGAATACACCATCTGTCACGATAAGCATGTGCTCATACTTATCATGTACCTGTCTGAGCTTATCTTCCAGATCCCCCATGTCGAGGTGCTTGTAGATGACCTTATCCGCACGAGAAAGGCGGATACCATCTATTATACTCCCATGATTTAGCTCGTCGCTTAGTACCACATCTCCCTTGCCAACAATTTTTGGAAGCGTTCCTGAATTAGTTGCGAATCCTGTCTGAAATGCCAGACCTGCCTCAGTTTCTTTGAACTCTGCAATCTTCTTATGCAATTTTTCCTGAAGGTCGGTGTATCCTGCAATACTCCAGTCGCTGCCCGCACCCCAGCCATATTTTTCAATTGCTTCTTTTGCGGCCTCTTTGAGTCGAGGATCATTTGCAAGATCCAGATAATTGTTGGATGCAAGCATTACTGCCTGTTTTCCCTCCACAACAACACGATTTGTTGAAGGTCCAAAAAGACGGAGAAGCTCCCATGTTTCACCTCTCTCCTTCATCTCTTCAAGCATTTTTTTAAGATGCAATGTCTTCTCGCTCATAACTATCACCCGTAAGTGAATGGAATCATGGGATTAAATGTTTTCTCCTATGCGTAAGATTTTTAGGCAACTCAAAAATATGAGATAAATGATTGATATGTGGAGAGCCCAGAGAGCCTTGCCCAAATACTTTCGTATTCTCAATGGAGAGGAGCTGCCTAACTTTCATTATCTCAAAAGAATTAAGGTGGATTTTGAAGAAGATGAAGATATCTCTGAATTATGGAAACTGCATGACGAGGCTCTGGAGCTCCTTAAAAGAGGAAAATTAAACACCATGGGAAAATATACCCTGCTTGATCTCAAGCTCTTAATTGCAAGAAAAATGTTGAAAAGCTGTATTCTGTGTGAATTTAAATGCCGGCTCAACAGAGAAAGGAGCATAGGATACTGCAGGGTGAAGAATACAAAGATTGTGAGCTATTTTATGCACATGGGTGAAGAGCCCGAGCTGGTACCATCCTTCACCATTTTCTTTTCTGGTTGCAATTTTCGCTGTGTATTCTGCCAGAACTGGGATATAAGTCAGAGAACCCAGGGAATTTACATTCAACCGAGAAAGATGGCAAGGATAATAGATGATGCCTTTGAAAGAGGTGCTAAAAATGTTAATCTGGTGGGGGGTGAGCCAACACCAAATATTCCCTATATTCTTGAAGTTCTTAACCATGTCACCTCCCCTATCCCCGTGGTATGGAATTCCAATATGTATATGAGCGAGGAAGCAATGAAACTTTTAGATGGCATGGTTGACATATACCTCGGCGATTTTAAATGGGCTGATGATAAAAAAGCCAGAAAATACTCCAAAGCACTGCATTACTGGAAAGTGGTTACCAGAAATTTTCTCCTGGCCAAGGAGCATTACAGGGTAGAGTTTTTAATAAGACATCTCGTGATGCCAGGATTTGTTGAGGATACTCGAAAAATTTTGAGCTGGATATCCACCCACCTTGGGAAAAATGTAAGGGTGAATGTTATGTTCCAGTACTACCCATGCTACAGGGCATCAGAATATCCGGAGATTGATAGAAGACTTAGCTATAACGAAAGAAAAGAGGTGGAGAGAATTGTTCAGGAGATTGGCCTTGAAAACGCCCTCGTAGGATAATTATTCAAAGAGCAAAAGGTTCTCTCTCCTTTTTCTATCAACCCTTTCCCTATCCACAAGTTCTTCGAAGGAATCTATCTGGATCGGTATTGCAAATTTTGTAAATATACTGCTTATTATAGCCTCACCTCTATCTAGGGATGCAATCATCTTATCATCCTTGCTGAGATCCTGGGCAGCTGAGCCTATTATTGCTTTCCTCTCCGAGCTCATCTCATTGCCCAGAATTATCTTCGTATTCAAATTTGCCAGAATTTCTCTTGGTATCATGGAGGATAACTGTGTTATGGCGATGATCCCTATATTGAATTTCCTTCCCTCTCTCGCAATTGTACCAAATATATTGCTCTTCCCCTCACCGAGCACTCTGGGCGCCTCTTCAATAACAACAGAAATCACAGGCTTATAATCCAGCTTACCTTCCTCTTTATAGGATTTGTAGCGAGAAAATATCTCGCTCATTATCATCTCTGAGATTAAAAGCTCAAGGTTCTGAGAAAGAGAAGAGGTATCAAGAATCACTATTTTCCCATCCTCCAGAAAATCACATATATCCCTTATTGTTCTCTCACCCTCTCTCGTTGAAAATATCTTTCCACGCTCATAAACCTCGCCATTCTTATTTATGTCTATCTCCAGTGCAACCTTGAGTTTTCTCTGAAGCGATGCAAGAGTTTCAGGTTTTACACCTTTTATCTTGTTCCTTTCCTCATTCATGTCACTTGCAAGTATTGCCTCTATCCAGTACTCTCCATATTCCTTATAATAGAGGTAAAGGGCATCTTCCTGTGCTGGTGAAAACTCTATGATCTCTCTAAGATGCCAGGGTTTCACATTCTTTATATTTACTCTCAATGCTCTCTCTCCCACTGGGGGATTTGTGGAATAGTAAATCACATTGCTCTTTGCATCTGGATGGTACTTCAATCCATAATTTTTACCATTTTTCTTGTAAGAGTAATATTCGTTGTGAGCATCCAAAACAAGCACTCCTGCATAACTCTTCCCTATAAGATTCCAGAGGATTACCTTCACAAGATTGCTCTTACCCCTTCCTGTTGTAGCTGGAATCAGAATATGGTGCGTTAATGCATCCTTACCATTTATATACACAGGAACATCCAGTATTTTAGAGCCGCTCCTTATCTTACCAAGATAAATGGCATTCTCGGGTTTTTCCAAAAACTTGAAATCCTCGGAGGATGCCCTTCTCAGTATATTGAAAAAAGATGGAAGATGCTTTGGTATTCTTCTTGTTCTGAGATTGAAGAGTGGCTTTGCTTTTACTAAAATGTAGTTACGAAGCTCATTTTCATGGACATGCGTGTCTCCATAGCCCTCAAGCTGCATACCGCTTATCCTGGCGATATCATTTTTCTCCATTAGACTTCCATATTCAAGGTCAAATACCTGAAGAAGTATGTCATCTGCTACAAGCAAATCTCCCAGCTCTATCCTCTCTCCACTCTTCTGACGAATCCATATTTCCCCATAGCTTCCTCCTATAATCTGTCCAATCATTTATCTCACCTCGCTTATTAGTTCATGGGCATTCATAGCATTTGCCTGAAGCCTTGAAAATTCGTCAGCATTGTTATAGAGAAGATTCCTATATATCTTTGCCTCCTCCTCGGTTATTCTTGCATTAACATCTGCATCAATCAATCCATACGGATATCCTATAAATGTTGGATCATTTGATTGAGGTATTAAGGAGCCCAATGCCTTCTCTGCTTTATTTTCTGGATAAACCTCAACCCGAAATGCGTACTCACTGAATGGATGCAACTTCACCACAAACATATCTCCCCTTATGGTGGAAATATTTTTTGCAACTGGATGATAGTACCAGGGAGCCTTTATTCCATGCATCCTGGATAAATGATGTATTGCTGCAACTAATGAGTAGCCTCCAGTTGTGAGAAGCGAGCATGTCTTGGAGAAGCCAATTATGGTGGATGCATTCACATGCTCAAATACTCTGTTTGCATACTCATACTCCTTCTTCTCTCCTGTCTGAAGTGACCCATCTCTTACAATAATATCACACCTATCCATTATCCTGCTAACCAAAAGCCATTCCCCAATTCTTCGAAGATAAGCGCCTATCCCCGCTATCTTCTCACGCTCATCTATCTCCTCTATCCCTATCCTCATCCTCTCTGGAAAAATATACGAGGAGTTCACATCGTAGATCCTAACATCAAAGGCATTTTCCTCTACCATTATTCTGGTATCAAGAATGAATGTATATCTTCCATATTCCATTTTTTTAGAGTCCTTGAATATGGAATAGTAAAGGCGAATCATGTGCACTGCCTGCCCCGGTGAGAGAAAGAGAATGTTGTTGCCACCATCCACAAACCCTATTTTAACATTTTCCAAAGGATTCAGAGGATGAAAATTTTCAATGGCCAGGGGCACACTTTGAGCATTTTTTATAAGGGGTTCTCCATAATCTCCAGGCGATTCTCTGATGGAAATTTTAGATAAAATTTCAAACATAGTGAAACGATTAGGATATCATTTATAAGCATTTTGGCAAAGTGAACGAAACATATGTGCAGCTTTCAGAAAATAATATATATAGCGGCTTCATGATACATATATGGAGTTCTCTGAAAGAGTTCTGAGTATGAGTCCATCTGGCACCCTAAAGCTGGTGGAACTCGCCAATCAGCTTAAGTTAAAAGGTCATCGCATAATCTCATTTGCTGTGGGAGAGCCTGATTTTACCACACCCCAAACAGTTATAGAGGCTGCCTATGAAGCTGCAAAAAATGGTAAGACCCATTACACGCCACCTCTTGGAATAAGAGAGCTGAGAGAGAAAATTGCTGAGAAATATCAAAGGGAGAACCATGTTAATGTTTCTGCTGAGAATGTAATGGTCACGCCTGCAAAGATGGCCATATTTATGGCAGTTGCTGGCTTCGTTGATCCAGGCGATGAGGTTCTGATTCCAGATCCAGGATGGGTCTCCTATAAGGAGATGGTGCACTTTGCAAGGGGTAAACCTGTGGGTTACAGACTTGATGAAGAGAAAGATTATAGCTTGGACATTGATGATCTCCTAGGCAAGATAAATTCAAAAACCAAGATGATCATAATAAATTCCCCTTCCAATCCCACGGGCACAGTATTTTCTCAAGATGATATAAAAGCCATACGGGATATAGTGTTAGATTACAATCTAGTTCTTGTGAGCGATGAAATTTACGAGAAAATAATATATGAGGGTGAGCACATCTCCCCTGGAATTTATGAGGAGCTTCTGGGGAATCTCATTATTGTTAATGGCTTCTCCAAGAGTCACGCGATGACAGGGTGGAGGATAGGATATCTCATTGCACCGAAGGATATCATAAACCAACTTTCCAAGATTCAGCAACACACCATATCCTGTGCACCGAGCATTGCCCAGTACGGAGTTCTCAGAGCCTTGGAAGATAAAGAATCTGTGAAGAGGATGGTGGAGGAATTTACCCGTAGAAGGGAATTTGTCTACAACTCTCTCAAGGAAATCGATGGACTAGATGTAATGAAACCCAGAGGGACATTTTATGTATTTCCCAGATACAAATACCCTATACCCTCCGGAGAGCTTGCAGAGAAAATTCTCATGGAGAAGCACATAGCTCTCACCCCCGGCTCTGCCTTTGGAAAATATGGAGAGTATCATTTCCGTTTATCCTTCGCATCCTCCATGGAAAATTTAGAGGAGGGTATATCAAGACTTCGGGATTTCTTCTCTTCTCTTTCCTGAATCTCTCTTTTTTCTTTCTCTCTCCCTTTGCAACCCCTTTTCCGATATTTTCAAGAGTATTAGAAGTGCAAGCACCACTACAAATATTAGAATTAGAAGGAAATACCCCAGAGGCATGCCCAATATACTATAGAATGTCCATGAGGGGTTCTTGTCCACATAGATAAGCAGTTCTCTATCAACTCTCCCACCATCGTAAAGAAGTGTGAAATGTATCACATATATGCCTGTATCTATATTCTTTGGGATCTCTATGCTCACGGTTCCATCCCTCTCCTTTCCAAGCATGATCACATTGGGATGGGCATAAAACTCATCACCGAATCCGTACAATAGACGGCCCTCGTTAACAGATTCGCTAAGCGAATAACGAATTACTACCTTTTGTCCCGGGGTAAATACATGGGTTACATAACTCGATTGAGTGAGCATTTTAACCTTCAGCCCGATCTCTTTTAAAAGATGTATTTCTTCCCCCGCTTCCATTACAAAGTGCGGTGATATGGCATAAACTTCTATGCGATAGCTCTCAGGAGCATCTTTTGGTACCTCCACCTCAAGTGTTTTATCTTTGGTTGTCTTTGTGAACAGGGTGGCATATCCCAGCCCCATATAGGCCATCACATTGTAAACAAATGTAACATTTTTTATCACATAACTTTTGAAATCCACTGCCACCGTAAAGCGTGATTGAGGGGTATAATTCAATCGATCAAAATAAAGATTCAAAATAGCATATTTCACATGGAAATTTGATTGTAAGGTGTATATTTTCTGTGTTGAATTATAGATATCGCATCTCACTGCCAGGATTCCAGAAAAATCTTCGGGAATTCTGTATATAAGGCTACTGTGATTTCCATGAGCATAGAAGAGCAGGTTCCCCTGAGAATCCCTAATTTCAAAGTGATAGTTGAAACTCTCATTCTCTG